>CP144793.1:0-30000 GCA_036689325.1 Candidatus Stammera capleta
TAAAAGTGTACCATAATGATAAAAATATTTTTAAAGAGGTATTTTTCTTAATAGATGCACATTCTTATATATACAAGTCTTTCTATGTCATAAACTATTTATGTTATGGTAGAGAAATTAACTATAGAAAATCTTTGTATATATTTTTTAATATGATATATAGTAGATATATCTACTTAAACCCTAACTTTATTTTTTTTGTTTTTGATTCTAAATGTAATTTTAGAAAAAAAATATATACATACTATAAATCAAACAGAAAAAAAATATCTGTACATTTATTACAGTATATAAAAATAATAAAGTGTTTTCTGAAAAGAATTGGTATAGATATAATATATCTAAAAGGTTTTGAAGCAGATGATATTATAGGAAGTTTAATTTTTAAAATTAAAAATCATTTTAAAAAAACAGTAATATATATTATATCTTACGATAAAGATTTTACACAATTAGTAAATAATGATATTTTTCTAATTGCTAATAAAAATAACATAATTAATATTATTGATGTTAAAAAAATATACGGAGTTTATCCTTATTTAATAAAAGACTTTTTTGCTTTAAAAGGAGATAGATCAGATAATATCCCTGGAATTAAAGGTTTAAACACAAAAGATATCTTAATAATCCTTAATAATTTAGGAAACATCTTTTATATCTATAAAAATTTAAATAATTTAAAATATTTAAATATAAAAAACAGTACTAATATATATTTAACTCTCAAAGAAAATAAAAATTTCGTTTTTCTATGGTATACACTAATTAATATTAGAACTGATTTAGATATACCTATCAAGATAAATCAGTACAAAATAAATACGTTATTATTTAAAAAAATAAATTTATATTTAAAATATTTTAAATATTAAATTAAATAAATGTTTATTTTTACTAACTAACCATTTCCATTAATATAAAATCTTATTAAATCATAATAGATTGCTCTTAAATAATAAATTATTACTCTATAAATTTGTGTATTTTAAGTGTACTTATTTTTAAAATTCTATTTGATTTATTTTTATAATTACTATGAATATTAAGAGAGTTTATTCTAATATTACTTACCTTTTTCTTAAAACATTTACTTTCTATAATTTCAGATGTATTTTTTTTACTATTTATCTTATACACAAAAAATATACCTAGTGATTTATTATTAGAATTTTTAACCACATCTTTAATATTACCTATATTATAAATCCATTGATAATCTAATCTTAAAGAAAAATTTTTATTTATAAAGTATTCTCCACCAACGCTCCATAAAGGAGAAATATTTTTAAAATTAAATTTATCAAAATTTTTATTTACTTTGTTTTCTTTACTAAATGTAGTATTTAAATAGTTTACACCTATTTTAGTGTATATATTAAAATTATAGAAAAAAGGCATATTTATTTTACCAGATATATTAGTCCCTCTTGTTTGTAATATTGCAGAATAAAAATCACCTGTAATTATAGATTTACCTAAAAAATCATATCCGAGTTCTAAATCAAAAAATCTATTTATTTTATAACCTATTATAAAACTATTATATAAACTATTAGAGTTAATATTACCTTTTTTAATTTTTAATTCTTGTCCAATTAATTGTAAATGTAAAAATTTTGATAATCCTATCTTATTACCTAAATACATACCTGAATTTACATATTGTATTTCTTTTTTTTTATTTGAGTTTAAAATATTTTTATTTTCTTTTATCAAATATTGTTTTTGATGTTTATTATTTTTAACATGAATTTTTTTTTTAATTACGTTTATTTTTTTGTCTTTTAATAATGAATTTTGTGCATTTAAGTTTTTAATTAATAAAAACATAAATATATATAAAATAATTTTTTTCATAATGATCTTTTTTTTATATTAATTATATATTTATAATATAATAATATATAAATTAATTAAATGATAGAACATGTAAAATAATATTATTATTTTTTATAGTTTTTTTAAAAAATAAAATCTAAGTAGAAATTATATTTATATGTATATATGATAAGATATATTTTTATTAGTTGATAAATAATTAATAAATTATGTTGTTTAGTTTTTGTATAAAAAATTTTATAATTGGAAAAATAAATGCTTAAAAAAAATATAAAAATAAAATTTAAAAATGGTTTTCATATAAGACCAGCTACTAAATTTGTTAAAGAAGCAAAAAAATTTTCTTCTGAGATTAAAATTAAATTGAAAGATAAAATTATAAACGCAAAAAGTTTACTTGAAATTCAAACTTTAGGAATTATTAAAGGTTCTATAATTACTTTAATCATAGATGGTAAAGATGAGAATAATGCAATAGAAGTTTTATCAAGATTATTTAATTCATTAGAAGAATAATTTTAAGAAAATAAATTTGATTTAAAAGATTAATAAGAATCTTTTAAAGAATCATTTTATTAATGATTAGTAAATTTATATTTAATAAAACTTTTATAAGGTAATATTTTATGATAACAAAAGGTACTATAGTATCTTCTGGATATGCATTTGGAGAAGTTTTTATTTTACAGGAAAAAAAAATTAATATTAATTTTCATAAGAAAATAAAAACTCATCAAATAAATATCGAATTTAAACGTTTTTTAAATGCTCGAGATAAAACAGTAAAACAGTTGAAAAATATAAAATCAAATATTAGTTTAAAAGATAAAAAATTATTATTTGATGGTTATATAATGATTTTAGAAGATAAAAATCTAGAAAAAGATATATTTAATTTAATAAAAGAAAAACTTATATTAGCAGATGCTGCTTCTAGTCAAGCTATAAAGCGGCAAGTAGATTCTATTAAAAATTTAGATAATATTTATTTAAAAGAAAGAGCAAATGATATTTTAGATATAGGAAAAAGATTAATTGCTAACATTAATAATGTTGAACTTGTAGATTTTAATTTTTATGATAAAAAAAACAACATTATTATTATTGCAAAAGATTTATCTCCTTCTCAAATAATGTTATTTAATTTAGAAAAAGTTACAGGTTTCATTACAGAATTAGGAAGTATTACTTCACATACTTCTATAATAGCTAAATCTTTAGATTTAGTTAGTATAATATGTGTTAAAGATATATTTAATTTAGTAAAAAATAATGATTTTTTAGCAATAGATGCTGTAGAAAACAAAATTTATATTAATCCTTTAAAAAAACAACTTATTATTTTAAAAAGAAAAAATGATAATTTTATTTTAAAAAGAAAAAAGTTATTTGAATTAAGAAATTTACCTGCAATTACACTTGATGGTTATAAAATAAAATTATTAGCTAATATTAATAATATTGATGATGTAAATATTTTATTTAAACACGGCGCTGAAGGGATAGGGTTATATCGTACAGAATTTTTATTTATGGATAGAACATCTTTTCCATCTGAAGATGAACAATTTGAAGCATATAAGAAAGTAGCTCAATTGATGAATAATAGAGTTGTTACTATTCGTACGGTAGATTTAGGAGGAGATAAATTTTTACCTTATATGAATTTTCCTAAAGAGGAAACTTCTTTTTTAGGGTGGAGATCTATACGTATTTATGTTGACAGAAAAGATATATTACATACTCAACTAAGAGCAATATTAAGGGCTTCAATATATGGTAACATTCGTATTATGTTTCCTATGATTATTTCTATGGAAGAAGTTTATTTCTTAAAAAAAGAAATAAATGAAGTTAAAAATCAGTTAAAGCAAAATAATCAAAGTTTTAATGAATATATAAAAATAGGTATTATGATTGAAACTCCAGCTGCTGCTGTTATATCAAAATATTTAGCTAAAGAATTAGATTTTTTTAGTATAGGAACTAATGATTTAACTCAGTATACTTTAGCTGTTGATAGAAATAACTCTATGATTTCTTATCTTTATAATCCTTTATCTCCTTCTATTATTAATTTAATAAAATTTATTATAGATTCTATTCATACACAAGGTAAAGAAGTAGGTATGTGTGGTGAATTATCTTCTGATAAAAGAGCAACATTATTATTATTGGGATTAGGTTTAGATGAGTTAAGTATGAATTCAGTGGATATTCCAGAAATAAAGCAAATAATAAGAAGTAACAAATTAAGTTATTCTCAAAAAATAACTAAAAAAATTTTATCAAAATTTATGTATAAGGACATATTGTCTTTATTAGATAAAAAATAGTTATTTCTAGTAATATTTTTAAATTTTTTGCCCAGAGGCGGAATTGAACCACCGACACGAGGATTTTCAGTCCTCTGCTCTACCAACTGAGCTATCTGGGCTTAGATATTTTTCTTTTAAATTATTTGTTTTTTCATCCATTCGAAATATTTTTTATTATTATTTTTTATTGACATAGTCATAATATCTGGTATTTTATATGGATGTATTTTTTTAATAATTTTATATATTTTTTTTTCTTTATGAGAAAAAGATTTTAAAAATATTTTTATTTCTTGAGTTTTTTCTAGTTTATTATTCCAGTAATAATAAGAAGTAACTTTATTTATTATATTTATACAAGAAATTAATTTTTTATCTAATATTTCTTTTTTTATAAGATTTAAAATATTTTTATTCGGTATGGTGCAAATTATTATAATAATTTTATTTTTTTTTTTTGTTTTATGCATTTTTATATATATATAAAATAAAATGATAAAATTAAAATATTATTTAGTGTATAATATAATACTTGTTATGTCAAATAATGTTTTGTTTTATATATTTTAAAAAAAAAGTATGTTTTTACTCTTGAAATTTTGTTAATCAACCCCCAATGAACTATTCAGAGGAGTAAATAATATTAGGTATTTATATATTAAAATTTTTTTATTAAGGAGAATAATTTATAAATGAAAATTCGTCCATTACATGATCGTATTATTGTAAAGCGTAAAGAGACTGAATCTAAATCAGCTGGTGGAATAGTATTAACTGGTTCTGCTGCTAACAAGTCTAATCGTGGAAAAGTAATTGCAGTAGGTAAAGGTAGAATATTAGATAATGGTAAGATTAAACCTTTAGATGTTAAAGTGGGTGATGTTGTTATTTTTAGTGATGGTTATGGAGTTAAAACAGAAAAATTAGATGATGAAGAAATATTAATTATGTCTGAAAGTGATGTTTTAGCTATTATTAAATAATTTTAATATTTTTTAATTTATTTTAAGGGAAATAAAAATGGCAGCTAAAGATGTAAAATTTGGTAATGATGCTCGAATAAAAGTTTTACGTGGTGTTAATATATTAGCAGATGCTGTAAGAGTAACCTTAGGTCCTAAAGGACGTAATGTTGTTTTAGATAAATCTTTTGGAGCACCTGCTATTACTAAAGATGGTGTTGCTGTTGCAAGAGAAATAGAGTTAGAAGATAAGTTTGAAAATATGGGTGCTCAAATGGTAAAAGAAGTTGCTTCAAAAGCAAATGATGTTGCTGGAGATGGTACTACAACAGCTACTGTTTTAGCACAATCCATAGTTAATGAAGGACTAAAAGCTGTAGCTGCAGGAATGAATCCTATGGATTTAAAAAGGGGTATTGATAAAGCAGTTAGTGCAGCTGTTATTGAGTTAAAAAAACTTTCTGTTTCTTGTTCTGATTCAAAATCTATTGCTCAAGTTGGTACTATATCTGCAAATGCTGATGAAACCGTTGGTAAATTAATAGCACAAGCTATGAAAAAAGTAGGTAAAGAAGGTGTTATTACTGTTGAGGAAGGTACTGGGCTACAAGATGAATTAGATGTTGTTGAAGGTATGCAATTTGATCGTGGTTATCTTTCTCCTTATTTTATTAATAAAAGTGAATCTGGTGTTATTGAGTTAGATAATCCTTTTATTTTATTAGTAGATAAGAAGATTTCTAATATTAGGGAAATGTTACCTATTTTAGAGTCTGTAGCAAAATCTAACAAACCTTTAGTGGTTATTGCTGAAGATATTGAAGGTGAAGCTTTAGCTACTTTAGTTGTTAATAGTATTAGGGGTATTGTTAAAGTAGCTGCTGTTAAAGCTCCTGGTTTTGGTGATAGACGAAAAGATATGTTACAAGATATTGCTATATTAACAGAAGGAAATGTAGTTTCTGAAGAAATAGGTATGACTTTAGAAAAAGTAGATTTAAATGATTTAGGTAGTGCTAAAAAAGTAATTATTAACAAAGATACTACTACAATCATAGATGGATCTGGAAATCAAAAAGAAATATCAGCAAGAATTATGCATATTCGTCAACAAATAGATGAAGCTACTTCTGATTATGACAAGGAAAAATTACAGGAAAGAGTAGCTAAATTAGCAGGAGGTGTTGCTGTATTAAAAGTTGGAGCTGCTACTGAAGTTGAAATGAAAGAAAAAAAAGCTCGTGTTGAAGATGCTTTACATGCTACTAGAGCTGCTGTTGAAGAAGGTGTTGTTGCTGGTGGAGGTGTTGCTTTAGTAAGAGTAGCAGAAAAGTTATCTAATTTAACAGCACAAAATGAAGATCAAAATGTTGGTATAAGAGTTGCTTTAAGAGCTATGGAATCACCTTTACGTCAAATTGTTTCTAACACTGGTGATGAACCTTCTGTGGTAGCTAATAATGTGAAAGCAGGTAGTGGAAATTATGGATATAATGCCGCTACAGAAAAATATGGTGATATGATTGATATGGGTATTTTAGATCCTACTAAAGTTACAAGATCAGCTTTACAATATGCTGCTTCTGTTGCAGGATTAATGGTTACTACAGAATGTATGATAACAGATTCTCCAAAAGAAGAGAAGTCATCACCAGATATGAATCCAAATAGTAATATAAATGGTGGTGGTATGGGTGGTATGAATGGAATGATGTAATCATAGTATATTTATTATTCACCTACTATTTACATATTTTATCTAAATTTATTGAATATTTATTCATTAGAATTTATTCCTTACTTCGTATAACATAAAGAAGTAAGGAATAATTATATATTTTATTTTGGAGGTTAACAATAAATTAATGTTGGTTAATTTAGTGAATAAAAAACAAATTATTCAAGATTATTGTAAAAAGAAAAATAATACTGGTTCTATAAGAATACAAATATTTTTATTAACTTTACGTATAATTAATTTACAAAAACATTTTATTTTACATAAAAAAGATAAACATAGTAAGAGAGGTTTATTAAAGTTAATATTTAAACGTAGAAAATTATTAATTTATTTAAAAAATAATAATTTTTCTAAATATAATTTAATTTTAAAACAATTAAATTTACGTCATTAATAAATTATTAGTATATTTAAAAATTAATTACTTGTTAAAATTTTATAAGGGAAATTATTTTGTTACAATCTACTATATTTGAATTTAAATTAGGGGAAAATAGAGTTAAATTAGAAACTGGTTTAATGGCACGTCAATCTACGTCATGTGTTATTGCTAGTATGGATGATACAGTGATTTTAGTTACCATTGTATGTAATAATGAAATAAAATTAGATCAAAAGTTTTTCCCTTTAAGTGTGCATTATCAAGAGAAGTTTTATTCTGGAGGAAGGATTCCTGGAAGTTTTTTTCGAAGAGAAGGTCGATCTAGTGATAATGAAATAATTTTATCTAGGCTTATTGATAGAGCTATACGTCCTTTGTTTAATATGGAAATTTTAAATGAAGTTCAAATAGTTATTAATTTAATTTCTTTAGATCCTCAGGTTAGTACTGATGTAATTTCTATTATAGGTGTTTCTGCAGCTTTAGGTATATCAGGTCTTCCTCTTAATTGTTTGGGAGCATGTCGTGTGGGTTTAGTTGATCATAAGTATATAATTAATCCTAGTTTATCAGATATAAATTTAAGTAAATTAAATTTAGTTATTGCTGGTACAAAAGATGGTATACTTATGATTGATGCATGTTGTGATTCTTTAAATGAAAATGAAGTTTATAAAGCTATAAATTTTGGTTATAAAAATATAAGATATGTAATAGATAATATTAATATATTTTGTGACAAATATTACAATAATAAATTTTTTAAATTTAAATCTATTTCTGTTACTAACAGTTTACTTTCTAAAGATATATTATCTCGTATTTATAAATATAAAAAATTTTTTGAAGAAATTTATAATGTTTATTTAGATAAATTTGATAGATTAAAAAAAATACAAAAAATTATTCATGATATATATAAAGAGTTAAGTGATAATAGTTATGTTTTTCCAGAATATTTAGTTTTGCATGAAATATCAAAAATTGAACGTGATATTTTAATTGCAAAGTTAATTAAAACTCAAAAACGTATAGATGGTCGACTTAAAAATAGTGTACGTGATATTGATATAAGGATAGGATTATTACCTAAGAGAGTTCATGGTTCAGCACTTTTCACGAGAGGTGAAACACAAGCTTTAGTTACTGTTACTTTAGGAACATATAAGGATGCTCAAAGTTTTGATGATCTTTTTGGAGGAGAACGTTTAGATAAATTTATTTTTCATTATAACTTTCCTCCTTATTCTGTTGGAGAAATTGGAAATATAGGAATTCCTAAAAGAAGGGAAATAGGACATGGTTATTTAGCTAAAAAGGGGATAATTCCTATTATGCCTAATGTAGATAAATTTCCTTATACTATACGTATAGTTTCTGATATTTTAGAATCTAATGGTTCCTCTTCTATGGCTTCTGTTTGTGGTGCTTCATTAGCTTTAATGGATGCAGGTGTTTCTATAAAAAGTTCTGTTGCTGGTATTGCTATGGGTTTGTTAAAAGATAAAAATAATATATTTATTCTTACTGACATTATAGGTGATGAAGACAGATTAGGTGATATGGATTTTAAAGTTATAGGTACTTTTAATGGTATAACAGCTTTGCAAATGGATATGAAAGTTAAGGGCATTACTTGTGATATTATTTATGATTCGTTATTAAAAGCAAAAGAGGGTAGATTAATTATATTGGAAAAAATGAATTTACATATTAGTGATTCTAAGAAAAATATTTCTCCTTTTGCTCCTAAAATATATAATATTAAAATAGATAAAAACCAAATTAAAGATGTTATAGGTAAAGGTGGATCAGTTATAAAAAATTTAACAGAAAAAAGTAGTGCTATTATAGAAGTAGAAGATAATGGTTTTATTAAAGTTATTTCTAATAATAAAAAGAATGCTTTATATGTTATTAATCGTATTAAAGAAATAACTGCTAAAGTTAAAGTTGGTTTAGTTTATATAGCTAAAGTAATTAAAATTGTAAATTTTGGTGTTTTTGTATCTTTTTTAGGTAACAGACATGGTTTAGTTCATATATCTCAGATATATAATAAGTTAAAAAAAACTAAAAATATATTAAATCATTTTAAAATAGGTCAAAAAATTTCTGTAAAGGTACTAGAAGTATGTTCTAATACAGGGAAAATAAAGTTAACTATGAATATTTAATATATTTTGAATTGTTAATTAAAGGATTGTATAAATGGTAAATGTTAGTAAAAATTTTAATAAATTTTGTGATTTTGGATTTAACAAAGCTATACTCTGTATATTAAAGAGTATGAATTATATTACTCCTACTTCTGTACAAAAGAAATGTATTCCTTTTATTTTAAATAATTATAATATTTTAGGTGTAGCTAAAACTGGTAGTGGTAAAACTGCTGCATATATATTACCTATATTAAATAAAATTATTATAGATATTGATGTTATTCAATGTTTAGTTTTAGCGCCGACAAGAGAATTAGTTATTCAAATTATTAATTTTTTAAATATATTTGCTAAAAAATTTAATATAAAAACTTTAGCTTTATATGGAGGGCAAAAATATTATCCTCAGTTAATTTCTTTAAAAAAAGGGGTGCATATTATTGTTGCTACTCCAGGTAGATTATTAGATCATTTAAAATCAAAAAATTTAAATTTATCTAGACTAAAAGTTTTAGTTTTGGATGAAGCTGATGAAATGTTAAATATGGGTTTTTTAGAAGATGTAAAAAGTATAATGCTGCAAGTTAACCAGGATTGTCAAAAAATTTTGTTTTCTGCTACTATGCCATTATCTATAAAAAAAGTAGTTTATAAATTTATTCATAGTGCTAAAGAGATTTATATTTCTAAGGATAAATATCATGTTCCTCAAGGAATTATGCAATACTATTGTTTTATGTTTTCTTACAAAGAAAAATTAATTGCTTTAATGAAATTTATAGAAACAGAAGTCTATTCCGTAGTTATTATTTTTGTAAGAACAAAAAGTTATACAACTGAATTATGTTCTTATATAATTAGTAAAGGGTATACTTGTTTGTTTTTAAATGGAGATATGAATCAAAATTTGCGTGAAAAGACTATTCAAAGATTACGTACTAATAATAATCCTTTAATATTAGTTGCTACAGATATAGCTTCTCGGGGTTTAGATCTTAAAAATGTTGATTTAGTTATTAATTATGATATTCCTATGGATATTAATTCTTATATTCATAGAGTTGGTAGAACAGGAAGAGCTGGTAAAATTGGTAAGACTATATTATTTGTTACTATTAATAGTAGAAAGGAAAGTAGATTTTTATATATGCTAAAAAAAGTTATTAAAAATATTAATAAAATTACTATACCTAGTAAGCAGATTATTGATAAAAAACGTATTTATAAAATATCTAAGTTAATATCTGAAATTAATTTAGTTAATTCTAGTAAATATTCTTTTTATAAAAATTTATTACAAAAAATTATAAAACATTCTAATTTAGAAATAAACCAAATAACTCTTTCTTTACTTGTTCTTTTTTATAACAAAATTTTTCCTTATTATTAAAAATAAATACTCAGATAGGTGATAATGGATTTGAACCATCAACCTTCTCCTTGTAAAAGAGATGCTCTACCAATTGAGCTAATCACCTATTATTTCAAAAAAAAATGTATGGAGTTGGCGGGATTCGAACCCGCGTCCATAATATCTTATTACTAATATTTCTACATGTTTATTTATTTTTTTATTTTATTATTAATTGAAAAATAACAAAATACATTAATAACTAGCTTATTTTTTTTATATTATAAATATAAGCATTTTTATAATATTATCTCTTTAAATGACATTTTTATATACTCAAGAGATAAAGTATATAAAAACGGTTTTAGCAGTTTTTATGCTGCTAAAGCATAATAATTGTTATTATTATTTTTTGCTTTTAATTTTTTACGTTTTTTACGCGGATCTCGTTACCTCGACATGCTTATTAGTTTAATATATTATGTCAAATCCTTAAACAACCCCTTTTTTTAAAATTTACATATTTAATGTAATTTTAATTTTTGAATTATAGTATGTAATTTTACTATTTTATTATAAGAAAATCAATTTTTTTTTATCTTTATTCCATTGTTTTTTAGTAATTTTTTTTTTTTTATTGTATATTTTTTTTCCTTTAGCTAATGCTATTTTAGCTTTAAACCATGGATTTTGTATTATTATTGCTACAACAATTATTGTATATCCTTTTTGTTTAATTTTGTCTTTTAAATATTTTATCTCTTTTTTTTTTAGTAGTATTTTAAGTGTTTTAGTATTATTATTGTTTTCTGGATTATAAATATTTTGTTTAATATGTATATTTTTAATTAAAGGTATGTTTTTATTATTAATAGTTACATAGCTATTATCTAAATTGATATTTTTTTTTCTTATACATTTTGTTTCCCATCCATTTAAAACAATTCCTGCTGTTATTTTTTTTTTAATAGTAAAATTATAAGTGGCTTTTTTATTGTAAAGTATGTTTTTTTTCATTTAATTAAAAATAAAAATTTAAAGTAGTTTTTATATCTAAAATATGTTAGTATATCACTATAATTATAATATTTATTAATTAGGTATAATTTAATTTTTTTTAATATTACTTCTATTTTTTTGTTTAAATTAATATAAATTAGTAAGGATGATGTTATGATTAATGACAAATTAAAAAATAATATTAGTGATGACAATTTAAAAATTAAAAATAAAAAAAAATTTTTAAAAAAAAAGCATAATATTTCTTTAAATAATGATATATATAATATTAATTATATCGATAAATTGAAAATAAAAATTAAAAATTTAAAGAAGAAATTAAATTTAAAAAAAAAAAAGATAGTTGGGTATAAAGATAAAATATTAAAATTTAAGAATAAAATTTTAGATTTAAAGTTAATTACGAAAGCTGAAATAGATAATATATATAAACGTAATAATAAGGAAATTAAAAAGATACGTAAATATGCAATAGAGGATTTTGCAAAAGATTTATTACCTATAATAGATAGTCTTAATGACACAATAAAAATTATCAAAAAGGATAATATTAAAAATAACATAGATATTATTTGTGAAGGTATAGAATTGACTTATAGAAAGTTTTTATTTGTTATTAAAAAATTTGGCATAAGCGTGATTAATAAAAGTTATGTTGTTTTTGATCCTAATTATCATCAAGCTATGTTTGTAATTGAAAATTTAGAAGAAAAAAAATTTAATTTAGTTAATAAAAACATTGAAAATAATACTGTTGTATCTGTATTACAGGATGGTTATATTTTAAACGGTCGTTTGTTAAGACCTGCTATGGTAGAAGTTTTTAAAAAAAAAACTAAAAAACATTAATATTTGGCCCTTTAGCTCAGTGGTAGAGCAGGCGGCTCATAATCGCTTGGTCATTGGTTCGAATCCAATAGGGGCCATATTATATAACATATTTATTATTAAATTTCATTGAATCTGTATATTCATATACTATTGGTTTAGCAGTAGGTATATCTAAATTAGTTATATCTTTATCTGAAATATTTTCTATGTGTTTTATTAGAGCTCTTAGAGAATTACCGTGTGCAACTAACAAAACAGTTGAATAATTTTGTTTTTGTATATTAGGTAATATATGGTTTTCCCAATATGGTATTACTCTATTAAATGTATCTAATAAACTTTCACCTAATGGTATTTCATGTTTTTTTAGTTGTTTGTATTTTTTTTCTTTTCCTGGATATCTATCATCTTTTGGAGTGATTTTTGGTGGTGATATTTTATAACTTCTTCTCCATTCTAATACTTTTCTTTCTCCATAAATTTCAGTTGTTTGCTGTTTATTTTTTCCTTGTAAAGCACCATAGTGTCTTTCGTTTAATTTCCATGTTTTAAAAATATTTATCCATAATAAGTTTAATTTTTCTAATATATACCATAAAGTATAAATAGATCTTTTTAACACAGAAGTATAAGCATACTCGCAAAATATTTTTTTTTTTTTTAAAAGTAGACCTGTTTTTTGAGCTTCTAATACACCTTTTTTAGACAGACCTACATCTGTCCAACCTGTAAATATGTTTTTTTTATTCCAGACACTTTCTCCATGTCTTATTAATATTATTTTTTTCATTTTTGTAATAATTTGTTAATTTTTTATGTGTTATTAAAATATTTTTCTTTTTTTGTAAATCGTAAAAATTAAATGCGTTTTTTATATAATATTTACCTATTTTTATTCTTTTTAATTTTGTTATAAATGCACCACATTTTAATTTTTTACCTATTTCATGTATTATACTACGTATATATGTTCCTTTAGAACATTTTATTTTTAGTTTTATAAGATTTCTTTTATATTTTATTAATTTTATATCATAAATTGTTATTATTCTTTTTTTTTTAATTTTTATACCTTTAATAGCATATTTATACAAAGGTATTCCTTTAAATTTTACAGCAGAGTATACTGGAGTAGTTTGTGTTATTTTTCCTTTAAATTTGTATAAAATTTTTTCGATATTTTTTTGTTTAATTATAAAATTTTTATTTATTTTAGTTATATATCCGTATGCATCATAGGTATTAGTTGTTTTGCCTAATATAGCTGTAACTGTGTAGGTTTTTTTTTCTTTAATAATTAAGTTAAATAATTTTGTACTTCTACCAAAACATATTAATAATATTCCTGATGCTATAGGATCTAATGATCCTATATATCCTGATTTTTTGTTTTTAAATATTTTTCTTATTTTTTGTAAGGTATTATTTGAAGTAATTCCTTGTGGTTTGTTAAATACTAATAATCCATCCATATTAGTTTATTTTTTGTTTGCTTTTTTAATTAAATTTAAAATAAAAAGTTTTTTTTTGTTAAATTTTTCATGTAAAAATGTTATTTTAGGTATATATTTTATATAAGTTGTTTGTTTTAGTTTTTTTTGTATAATCTTTTCATGTTTTTGTAAGGTGTAAATATAATTATTTATAATATTTTTGTTTTTTTGATTTATAAAGTCTATATATATTTTAGCATGAGTAAGATTTTTAGATAAATCTATATAAGATATATATATAATATCTTTTTTTTTAAAAGTATAATTTAAATTTCGTATAATTATTTTGAATAAATGTGTTTTTAGTTCTTTACATAATTTATTAATTTTTATACTTATTTTCATTTTATTTTATTTATGAGTTTTAATTATATCTCCTATTTTAAAATGGGAAAAATTTTTTATATTTATTCCACATTCTTGTCCTTTTTTAACATAATTAACTTTTTTTTTAAAAATTTTTATCGATTTTAGTTTACCTTTAAATATTAAATAATTATTTCTTTTAATTTTTATAGTATCAGTTGTTTTTATTTGTCCTTCTGTAATTAAGCATCCAGCTATTATATTAGAATTGTTTGGTGATTTAAAAATATTTTTGATTATAGCTTTGCCTTGTTGATGTTTATTTTTTCTTTTATGTAAGATGGAAATTATATTTTTAATTTTTTCTATTAATTTATATATGATATTAAAGTAGTATATTTTAACTTTAAGTTTATCTGCATATTTTTTCACGTTATTATTTTCTGTTTTTGTGTTAAATGCAATTATTATTGCTTGTGAAGTATTAGCTAACAATATATCTGTTTTGTTAATATTTCCAATATCTAATTTAATTAATTTATATTTTTTTTTTTTAAATGTGCTTTTTATTAATTGTATAATTGCTTTGCTAGAATTAAATGTTTCTCCTTTTATAATTAAGTTTAATTTATTATTATGGTGTTGAGTAAATTTTATTTTTATATCTTTTTTGTTTTCTTTGATATATTTTTTAGAAAGAATAATGTTTTTTCTTTGTTTTATTAGTTTTTTAGCTGTTTTTTGGTTTTTTATAACAGTAAATATTTTTCCACTGGAAGGTATACTAGAAAAACCTAATATTTTTACTGGAGTAAATGTATGAATTATATTAATTTTTTTATTATTATTATCAAAAATAGCTTTTATTTTACCTAAATGATAATCTGATAAAATAAGATCTCCTATTTTTAATTTTCCTTTTTTAAGTATTAAAGTGGTTATTATGCCCTGTTTTTCTGTAGTGGATTCTATAATTACGCCGTATGTGTCTTTAATAGATTTTTTATTATTATTTGAAGCTTCTAAGAATATTGTTTTTATTAAATTATTAATACCTATTTTTTTTTTAGTAGATATTTCTAAAAAATTATTTTTACCTCCCCATTCTTTAGGTATTAAATTATATTGACTTATTTCTTTTTTAATATTTTTAATATTTTCTAAATAATTTATTTTGTCTATTTTATTAATAGCTATTATAATAGGTACTTTAGTTTTTTGAGCATATTTGATTATTTCTATAGTTTGAGGCATAATACCATCATCTACAGCAATTATGAGTACTATTAAATCGGTTATATTAATAACTTGTTTTCTCATATTTTTAAAAGCTGCATGTCCAGGGGTATCTAAAATAGTAATTTTTCCATATTTAGTTTTTGTAAAATATGTATTTATTTTTTGTGTAATATTTCCTGGTTCTTTATAGTGATATTTTTTTTTTATGATACATTTTATTAATGTTGTTTTACCATGATTTACATGGCCCATAATAGTTATTATGAGTTTTTTTGTAGTTTTTTTTTTTTTATATTTCATAAATTTATTATTAAAACATGTAAATATTGTTAAATGTTTTATTTGTATTTATTTTTGTTTAGAGATAATATATTTATATTCCAACCTGTTAGTTTTGATGCTAATCTTATATTTCTTCCTTTTTTACCTATAGTTTGTGCTAATTTGTTTTCTTTAACTATTATATTCATAGTATGTTGATTTTTATTTTCAGAAATATAGGATATTTTTGCTGGTAACAAAGAATTTATAACGAATTTTTTGTTATTTTTATTCCACAAAATTATATCTATTTTTTCACCTGATAATTTATCAGATATTGCTTTTATTCTTGAGCCTCTTAAACCTATACAAGCACCTATTGGATCAATATATTTATCTTTACTTGTTACTGCTATTTTTGTTCTATATCCTGGATTACGTGCAATACTTTTAATTTTTATTATTTTTTCTTTTATTTCAGGTATTTCTGTTTTTAAAAGTTCTATAATAATTTTTTTTTTTGTTCTACTTAAAAGAATGTGGTATTTACCTTCTATTTTTTTTATTTTGTATAATACTGCTTTAATTCTATTTCCTCTTTTAAATTTTTCTTGAGGTATCATATCTTTTTTGTATAACCATGCTTGTAAGTTAGAACCTATATCTATAATTATTTTTTTTTTGTTTATTTGTTGGATCATGCCATCTATGATTTGTCCTGTTTTTTTTTTTAAAATTTTTATAGTTTCTTTTCTTTTTGCTTCACGCATTTTTTGTGCTACTACTTGTTTTGCTATTTGTGTGGTTATTCTGTCAAATATAATGGATTTTATTTGTAGTTCTATAAAATCACCTATTTTTATGTTTTTATTTTTATATATTGCTGCTTCTAAAGTTATTTCTTTTGTGGGTTGTTTTATTTTTTTAACTACCATCCATCTTCTGTATGTATTAAATGTACCTTTATTTCGATTAATACTAACTCTTACATCAATTTTTTGATGGTGTTTTTTTTTTGTCGCTATTTCTAATGCACTTTCTATTGCTTTAAATATTTTTTCTTTTGGTAAACATTTTTCGTTTGATACTGCTTCAGCAACTGTTAAAATCTTTTTATTCATCCTAGTATGCCTTTAATTCAAAGAAATTAGAAAATAAGGTACTAAGTTTAAATATAGAAATTATCATTTTATATTGTAGGTTGACCAAAATTAATCAAATTATTTACTTATTTTCTAAATATTTAATATTAAAATCTGTTTAAGCATAACAAATATTGTTAATTTAGTTATTTTAAATTAGTTTAAAGTTTATGTAAAATATTTAAAAATACCGGGAACGGGAGTCGAACCCGTAATCCTGATAAGGAACTACCACCTCAAAGTAGTGTGTTTACCATTTCACCATCCCGGTGTTATTTTTTATTTTTTTTATTTTATTTAAATTTATGCAGATTAAGTTATATTTATATTTTATAATATAATACTGTAATTATTAATATATAAAAAGTTATTAAAAGAATAACGATTATTGAGTTGGTTATTTTTTTTATAAATTTTTTTGTAGGTAATGAATATAAAGTATTATTTATATTTTGTACATATTTGGATGAAGAATAATTTATATTGTTTAGTATAATTAATTTCATTATAACTATAAAATATATAATAAATATTAATAATTTATACATTATTATTTAATTTTAATTTGTTAAGTATTTTTATATAATACATTTTTTTATTAATATATATATTATAATAATCTTTTATTTTTTTTTTTTATTATATCCTGAATTTGTTGTTTATTGAGTGTTTCATATTTAATTAATTTTTTTTTCATATGATATAATATATCTAAGTTACATAATAAAATGTTTTTTGCACGTTTGTAGTTTCTAATTATTATTTTTTTAATTTCTTTATCTATAATTTTAGCGGTGTATTCTGAAAAATATTTATCTTTTTTTGGTAAAAATAAATTATTTTTATTTTTATAAAATATAGGTCCTATTTTATGAGATAAACCCCATTGAGTAACCATTTTTTTAGCTATAGAAGTAGCTGTTTTTATATCATGAGTTGCTCCTATAGAAATATTTTCTGTACCATATATTATTTCCTCTGCTATTCTACCACCATATAAAGTACATATTTTACCTTCTATTTTTTTTTTATTTATGTAAATAAAATCTTGTTGAGGTAAGAAATATGTTACCCCTAATGATTTACCTCGCGGTATAATAGTAACTTTATATATTGGATCTTGTTCAGGTAAAAATAAACCTACAATAACGTGTCCACATTCATGATAAGCAGTAATTTCTTTTTCTGTTTTATTCATGATTAATGATTTTTTTTGTGATCCTAAAATTATTTTATCTTTGGATTCTTCAAATTCTTGCATAGATATTTTTTTTAGATTTTTTCGTGCAGTTAGTAAAGCTGTTTCATTTACTAAATTAGCTAAATCTGCACCTGAAAAACCTGGTGTACCTTGCGCTAATATTGATATATTAACATTTTTTTTTAAAGGCATGTTTTGGGTATGTATTTTTATTATGTCCTGTCTTTCTTTCATATTAGGTAAATCTATAATAATTTTTTTATCAAATCTCCCCGGTCTTAATAAAGCTGGATCTAATACATCAGGTCTATTAGTTGCTGCTATTACTATTATCTCTTGATTTTTATGAAAACCATCCATTTCTACTAACATTTGGTTAAGTGTTTGTTCTCGTTCATCATGTCCTCCTCCTACATTTAAACTTCTTTTTCTACCTACAGCATCTATTTCATCTATAAATATAATAGAAGGTGATTTTTTTTTAGCCATTTTAAACATATTACGAACTCTAGAAGCTCCTACTCCTACGAACATTTCTACAAAATCTGATCCTGATATAGCAAAAAATGATACTTTTGCTTCTCCTGCTATAGCTTTTGCTAATAGAGTTTTACCTGTTCCAGGAGGGCCAATCATTAAGATTCCTTTGGGTAGTCTACCACCTAATTTTTGAAATTTAACTGGATTTTTTAAAAAATCAACTATTTCTTTTATTTCTTCTTTAGCTTCATTACATCCCGCAATGTTTTTAAAAGTTATTTTAATTTGATTTTTGCTAAAAATTTTAGCTGTTGATTGACCAAAAAATAAAGGATTTTCTCCTTTCTTAATTTTTATTTTTCTTAAAAAAAAAAACCATATTAAAAATGCTTTAATTAATGCTGGATACCAAGATAAAATAAAAGCAGTAATAGCTCCTCTTTGTTTTGGATGGGAGTGTATTATTTTTACTTTTTTTTGGGTGAGTAATTTTAATAAATAGGAGTTTTTTCCCGGTATATACATCATTTTATATTTGTTATTGTTTTGTTTTATAGCATTTATATAGTCTCTTTTTAGCATAACTGTTTTTATCTTATTATTTTTTATATCAGATATAAAATTAGAATAACTAGAATATGTTTGATTATTCATTTTAAAACTTCTTATTATGTAGGGTAATACTATACATATGAGTAAC
Organism: Candidatus Stammera capleta; assembly: GCA_036689325.1. Classification (GTDB taxonomy): domain Bacteria; phylum Pseudomonadota; class Gammaproteobacteria; order Enterobacterales; family Enterobacteriaceae; genus Stammera; species Stammera capleta_Y. Next base: position 19,432 of record CP144793.1, read on the forward strand.
AAAATAGTTAGATTTTTAAACATGTTATTATTGTTAATTATATTGTTAACTTAAATTAATGTAATTATTTTTTGTATTTATATTTTAGTGCAATTACATATATTTCTTTTGAAGATGTATTTGAGGATTGTGGTTTAAATATTTTTAAAGTATTAAATAGATATTTAATTTTTTTTATTAGAAAACCAAATGTTGTTCCTGTGAATGTTTTTGTAATTAAATTACCATTTAATTTAAGTTTTTTTTTACATAAATATAGAATACTTATTATTATATTTTTGTAATTAGGGACATCTATTTCTGAAATTCCGGTTATATTTGGAGCTATATCTGATAAAATATTGTGTATTTCATATTTTTTAGTTTTTTTAATAATTTTTGTTAGAATGTTTTTGTTACAAATATTTCCTTTTATGAAGTATATATTTTTTTGTTTGTTTGTGGGTGTATAAATATCACAGTTAAATATTTTTCCTGTGTTTTTTATTGTATTGTATATAAATTGTGTCCATCCTCCGGGATAGCAACCTAATTCAAGAATATTATTTTTTTTATTTATTATATTATATTTTTTTTGTATTTCTTTTAATTTAAAAAATGATCTGGATTTTATATTTATTTTTTTTGCTATTTGTATATATTTATCATTTTTTTTGAAGTTTATCCATTTTTTAAGTTTTTTTTTCATATTTATTATATATTTTGATAAATTAATAAATATAATAAGTATTATATTGTTTGAATATTTATGATTTTATATTTTATTTTTCCGTTAGGTGTTTGAACTGATACAATTTTGTTGTTTTTTTTTCCAATTATTTTTTGAGATAGTGGTGAATTAATAGATATTTTGTTTTTTTTTATATTGGCTTCATCATCACCTACAATTTGATATTGTACTGTATTATTATTTTGTAAATTTATTAAAGTTACTTTTGAACCAAATATAATTTTGTTTTGAAGTTTAATTTTTTTAATATTTATTATGTAAGCAGTTAGTAATTTATGTTCTATTTCTTTGATTTTATTTTCACAAATTATTTGTTCTTCTTTTGCAGCATGATATTCAGCGTTTTCTTTAAGATCTCCGAATTTTCTTGCTTCTGATATTAAAGCTAATATTTGGGGTCTTTTTTTTTTTAATGTTTTAAGTTTTTTATAAAGTTTTTTTTTTTCCATTTATTGTCATAAGTATACGTTTCATAAATTTTTTCCTTTAATATAATTTAATTTTTTAAAGATTTATATATTTCTTTAATAAGTTTTGTTATTTTTTTTTTTTTTAAGATAGAAAGAACAAAGTATTTATTATTTTTTTTTATTTTTTTCAAAATATATGTTATGTTATTTTTTGTTGTTTTAGAACTAAAGAGATCAGCTTTGTTAAAAATAAACCATTGTTTTTTAAATAATTTTTCATGATATAGTAGTTTTTTAAAAACTACATTCATATTTTGTAGTATATCTTTTTTGTTTTTTTTTATTTCGATAATATGAAGAATTATTTTACAATCTTTGAGGTATTTTAAGAAATGTAAATTTATGTATTTTTTACAAGTTTTTTGATATATACTAGGAGTATCAACAAGAAATATTTTTTTATCTTTGTTAATTTTTAATAATCCTACTTGTGGTGTTAGTGTGGTAAATGGATAATGAGCTATTTTAGGTTTAATATTAGATATATTTTTGGTGATACTAGATTTACCACAATTTGGTAATCCTATAATAGATATATCTATTTTGTTATCATATATAATTTTTAATTTAATTTTTGTACCTTTTTGTCCTTTTTGGTATTGTTTAGGTGACCTGTTAGTGGACGATTTAAATCTATTATTACCAAAACCACCTTTTCCTCCTTTAATAATAAAGAAATATTTTTTGTTTTTATTTTTACAGAAAGTATTATTTTGTTTTAATATTTTTATTTGAGTATTAAAAGGTATTTTTAATATATAATCTTTTCCTTTTTTTCCACTACAGTTATTTTTTTTTCCATTAAATCCGTTTTCAGCTTTTATTATTTTAAGAGGTTTAATATGATTTAAATTATTAATTGTTTGATCTTTTATAATGTATATATCACCTCCATCACCACCTTTACCACCATCTGGTTTACCTTTTCTTATATATCTATTTTTATAAAAACTAACGCATCCGTTACCTCCTTGACCTGATATTAATGTTAATATAATTTCGTTATTATTATAAAGGTTATTTTTTTTCACTTTATTTATTGGATTACATTAATATATGTACGTTGCTCTTTTTTATTTTTTTTAAAACATACTATTCCATTTTGGAGAGCATATAATGTATAGTCTCTGCCACATTTAGTGTTTTTACCAGCATGAAATTTAGTACCATTTTGTTTCACTATTATACTACCAGCAGTAACATATTGTCCTCCAAAACATTTTATTCCTAATCTTTTTGAATGAGAATCTCTGCCATTTCTAGTTGAACCACCTGCTTTTTTATGTGCCATAGAATTATATTTTTTTTATTAAGTTGATTTTTATGTATGTATATAAAGATCTATATCCTTGTGTTGTTTTATATTGTTTTCTACGTTTAAATTTTAATATTTTTATTTTTTTACCTTTTATATGTTTTAATATTTTTGCTGTGATTTTAAATTTTAACAAATCTTTTTTATGATAAATAATTTTGTTTTTATAAAATAACATAATAATATTATTAAGTTGAATAGTTTTTCCTATGGAGTAATTTAATTTATTTACTAATATTTTATCATTTGTTGTTATTTTATATTGTTTTCCTCCACTATTTATAATTGCGTACATTTTTTTCCTATATTTAAAAAATTTTATATGATATATAAAACTAATTTTAACATATTAATTTATTTTTAAAATTATGTTTTGCACAATATTAAAATGAATTAGTTATTTTAATTAGTATATATATGTTAAAATATATTTTATATAGAATGTTAAATAATTTTACAATAAAATATAATGTTTAAAATAATTCGTGGTATTTTTTCTAATGATATATCTATTGATTTAGGAACAGCTAACACTTTAATATATGTTAAAAATAAAGGTATTGTTCTTAACGAACCATCTGTAGTAGCTCTTCGTAGAGATAAAATGGGTGTAACTAAAAATATTGCTGCTGTAGGTTGTTCGGCTAAACAAATGTTAGGTCGTACCCCAAACAACATTATTTCAGTTAGACCTATGAGAGATGGTGTAATTGCAGATTTTTTAATTACTGAAAAAATGTTGCAATTTTTTATTAAAAAAGTTCATAATAATAATTTTATTAAACCTAGTCCTCGTGTTTTAATTTGTGTTCCTGTTGGTGCTACTCAAGTAGAAAGAAGAGCAATAAAAGAATCTGCTTTAGGTGCTGGAGCAAGAGATGTTTATTTAATAGATGAGCCTATGGCAGCTGCTATGGGAGCTGATTTACCTGTTTCAGAAGCTGTTGGTTCTATGATTATAGATGTAGGTGGTGGCACAACTGAAGTAGCTGTTATTTCTTTAAGCGGTATAGTATATTCTTCTTCTGTAAGAATAGGAGGAGATAAATTTGATGAGTTTATAGTAAATTATATTAGGCAAAAATATGGTTGTTTGATTGGAGAAGTTACTGCTGAGAGAATAAAACATGAAATAGGATCTGCTTATCCTGATTCTTTAAATAATGAACTTGAGATTAGAGGAAGAAATATTGCAAAAGGAGTTCCTGAAAGTATTACTTTACATTCAAATGAGATTTTGGAATCTTTAAAACAACCTTTACATGGTATTATTAATTCTGTAATGATTGCTTTAGAACAATGTCCACCTGAATTATCTTCTGATATAGCAGAAAAAGGGATAGTACTTACAGGAGGTGGTTCTTTATTGAAAGGTTTAGATAAACTTTTGTATAAGAAAACAAATATACCTGTTGTTATAGCAGAAGATCCTCTTACATGTGTAGTTAGAGGGGGAGGTAAAGCTTTAGATATGTTAGATAATAACAATGATTTATTTAGTGATGATTTTTAGTTAAAACTCATATTTAATATATATATGTTTTTTAAAAAGAAAAGAATTAATTATGTAAAAAGGATATTTTTGATATTTTTATTGATGTTTGTAACTTATTGGGTTATTTGTATAGATTTTGTTTCTTTATTTGGTTTTTTTTTTTTTAATAAATTTAGTAAATTTAAAAATAATTTTATTTTATTTTTAAAGAAAAAATTGTTTTTATTAAAATTAATAGTATTTCTGATTAAGAAAAATATTTTTTTAAAGAAAAAAATTTTTTTATTAGAAAGTAAATTAATTATTTTAAATAAATTAAAATTTAAAAATGATATTTTTAGTAAAATTTTATCTATAAGTAAATTTAAAAAACATAAGTATATTATTGCTAAAGTAATTTTTGTAAAAATTTTAAGTAAACATAATATTTTAATTGATAAAGGCTCAGATTTTTTTTTTAAACATAAAAATTATTATTTAGTTAATAATAAAGGTTTATTAGGAAGAATTATATATATAAAAAGACATTTTAGTTTTGTTAAATTACTTTGTGATTATAAAAATATTGTTCCTGTTCAGATTATGAGGAATAATTTACGTTTTAATGTGTATGGGAGTGGATATAGTAATTTTTTAAAAACTAAAAAATTGTCTTCTTTGTTAGATATACAGTTAGGGGATGTTCTTGTAACTTCTGGTGTAGATAATTTTTATCCTGTAGGATATCCTGTAGGGATAGTTTATAATATTATTTTTCAAAAAAATTATACTTGTAAAATTATTATTATTAAAACCTTTGTTAATTTTAATAGCTTGAGTTATGTTTTAGTAAAATCTAATACTGATTAATTATTAATGTTGGTGTTAAAGGGAAATATGATGAATTTTGATGTAGTTTGTAAGAATATTTTAGATTTAAATAGTATATCTAGAATAACATTATTAAATTTAATGGAAGAATTTTCTGATGTTAATATAGATTATGGTGATATATTTTTGCAAGATTCTTTTTATGAAGAATTTTGTTTAGAGAATAATTCTTTAATAAATAATTCATTAAAATTTATACAAGGAGTAGGAGTAAGAGTTATTAGTCAAAATAAAACTGGTTTTTCTCATTCTAATAATATCAATCTAGATTCTATTTATAATTCTATAAAAAAGTGTAAAGGTATTTTAAAAAAGAACTGTTTTTCAAAAAAAAAAAAAATAGTTATTAGAGATAATTTTTATAATAATCAAGTTTATAGTTGTAAACCATGTATTGATGTTAATCTTGGTAGAGAAAAAGTAGAATTTTTATTTAATTTATATAATATTATCAAAAAAAAAGATCGAAGGATTAATTATATTTCTTTAAAATTCATTAACAATTTAGAATACGTTTTAATATTATCTACTGATGGAATTTTTGCAGCTGATATAAGACCTTTGATATATCTATCTATAAAAGTACATATAGAAAGTAATCATAATAAAGGAATAGGTATTAGTGGAGGAGGAGGTCGTTATTCTTTTCATGAGTTTTTATCACAACAATATCAAAATATATCTTTAACAGAATATTGGGCTGAAAAAGCTGCTGTAATGTCAATTAATAATTTAAACGCTGTTTATCCTCCTGCTGGTAAAATGCCTATTGTTATGGGTCCAGGTTTAACTGGTATATTATTACATGAAGCTGTTGGTCATGGTTTAGAAGGAGATTTTAATAGAAAAGGTATTTCTTTGTTTAAGAATTTAATTGGTAAGAAAGTAGCTTCTGATTTATGTACTATAGTTGATGATGGTACTATTAAACAAAATAGAGGTAGTTTAAATATTGATGATGAAGGTGTATTTTCGAAGAAAACAGTCTTAATAAAACATGGTATTCTTAAATCTTATATGTTAGATAAATTAAATGCTCGTTTAATGGGGTTACATACTACTGGTAATGCTAGAAGAATGTCTTACGCTCATTTACCTATTCCTAGAATGACAAACACTTTTTTGATGCCTCATAAATATGATTATAATGATATTATAAGCACTGTAAAGTATGGTTTATATATTGTTAGTTTAAGTGGTGGTCAGGTAGATATATCTTCAGGTAATTTTGTGTTTAATGTTTTAGAAAGTTTTTTAATTAAAAATGGTAAGTTAAATGTACCTTTAAAAGGAGTAACTTTGATAGGTTCTAGTATAGAAATTATGAAAAAAATTACTATGATTGGAAGTGATTTTGAATTTGATAGTGGTGTAGGTACGTGTTTTAAAGATGGGCAAGGTATTCCTGTTGGGGTTGGACAACCTACTATTAAAATAGATGATATGATTGTAGGTGGAGTAAATTTTTGAAATTTATTATGTATAATTTAAAAGGTATTATATGTCTATAAATGATTGTGTGCCAAAAAAATTAACACCTAATTGGTATTTAATTAATGCAAAAAATAAAATTTTAGGACGATTAGTAACAAAAATAGTTTATTATTTATTAGGGAAAAATACACCAAATTATTTACCTTATTTAAATAGAGGTGATTATGTTATAGTCATAAATGCTCGTTATGTTTTAGTGAGTGGAAATAAAAGAAATAATAAATTTTATTATAGACATAGTGGATATGTTGGTAATATGCGTTGTTTTTCTTTTAATCAAATGATAAATAAAAACCCAGAATATATAATTAGAGTTGCTGTTAAAGGTATGTTACCTAAAAATTCTCTCAGTTCTTTGATAATGAGTAAGAAGTTAAAAATTTATGCTAACAAGAATCATCAGCATCATGCACAAAAACCTATTTTATTAATTTAAAAATTTAATAATAAATATGCACATTTATAAGTATAGCACTGGGAGGCGTAAGACTTCTTCTGCTAGAGTTTTTTTAAAAAAAGGTAGTGGTAAAATTTTAATTAATAATATTTCTTTGAAACATTATTTTCCTTATAAAAAATTTCGTTTAGTTATATTGTATCCTTTTAAAGTAATAGATAGAATGAAAGATTTAAAAATTTTTGATTTATATATAACTGTTAAAGGTGGTGGTATTTCTAGTCAATCTTCTGCTATAAGACATGGTATTAGTAGAGTTTTATGTCTTTATGATAGTTCTTTACGCAAAAAATTGAAATTAGAAGGTTTAATAACTCGTGATTCTCGTAAGGTAGAACGTAAAAAATTTGGTTTTAAAAAATCTCGTTGTAAACCGCAATTTTCTAAACGTTAATTTATTTTAAATGAATATTTTATCTCCTATTATCAAGCAATATTTAAATATAAAAAGCAAATATTTAGATGTTTTACTTTTTTTTCAGGTAGGTGATTTTTATGAATTATTTTATGATGACGCTAAAAAGATTTCTAGTTTATTAAATATTACTTTAACTAAAAAGAAATTTGTTAAACAAGAAAGTGTTTTTATGGCGGGTGTGCCTGTTAGTAAGCACACTAATTATGTAGCTCGATTAATAAGTTTAGGTGAATCGGTAGCTATTTGTGACCAAGTTTTAGATAAATCTCATTGTAATAATAAAAATTTAATTAAACGTATAGTTACACGTGTTATTACTCCAGGTACTGTAATTGAAGATAAGTATTTAGATTCAGGAAAAGACAATTTAATTATTTGTGTTTGGCAAGATATTTATTGTAAAACAAATAAAATTATTGGTTGTTCTATTTTAAATGTTACTTTGGGTTTGTTTTATGTTGTTGAGTTTAATAATTTAGATGATTTAAAATCTGAATTATTACGTATTAAGCCTGCAGAAATATTATGTTCTAATAGTTTTAAAAGTATTGTTTTTATGCAATATTTTACATGTGTTAAATATATTTCTGAATATGAATTTGATTATAGTAAAAATTATAGAATTTTGTTGGATTATTTTGGTGTTTCTAATCTTTCTTGTTTTGGTATAGAAGATAAAAAATCTGTTATACGTACTTCTGGTTTTTTAATAGATTATTTAAAATATGTTTGTCTTATTAGTTTGCCACATATAAATAAGATAGAATATTTAGATAATAAAAAACATCTTTTCTTTAGTTATTTTGCTATTAAGAGTTTAGAAATATTTAAATCTATTTCAGGTGATAAGAAAAAGTCTCTTTTTTATGTTTTAGATCATACTGTTACTTATATGGGTAAGCGTATGTTGAAAAGATGGTTAATTAATCCTGTAAATGATTTTAGTGAAATCAATCGTCGACATAATATTATGGAGTTTATTAAACATGATGTAAAATATGTTATAAATTTTTTAAAAAAATTAAAAGATATAGAAAGAATTTTAAGTAGAATTGCTTTTAAAAAAGCTGATAGCAATGATTTGTGTTTTTTTAAAGATTATTTAATATTAGTTAAAGATTTTAGTTCTTTTTTTTTTAAAAGAAGAAATTTGTATATTTTTGATTATATAATTGCTAATTATGATGTTTTAGATAAATTATTATATTTAATAAATAAATATATGGATTTTAGTGTTGATAATTTAGGTAAATATAATATTTCTTTAGGTTGTAATAAAAAATTAGATGTATTACGTGATTTAAATAGTGAAAATATTTTTTTTTTAAATGAATTACAGAATATTGAAAGATTTAAAACTAAAATTAAAAATTTAGTGATAAAATATAATCGTATTTATGGTTATTATGTTCAAATAAATAAATCTAATGTTAAATTAGTTCCTAGTTATTATATAAAAATTAGAACTTTAAAACATACTGTAAAATATATTTTTCCCAAATTAAAAGAGCATGAAATAAAAATATTATCCATTAAAAAAAAGTTACTTATATTAGAAAAAAAAATATTTCATAAAGTATTAGATAATATTATTTTAGATTTAAGAATTTTTAAGATAATTAATAATTATTTAGCTGAATTAGATGTTTTATCTAATTTTTTAAAAATATCATCGTCATTTAATTATGTTAAACCTGTTTTAGTTAATTCATCTTATATTAAAATATTGAAATGTCGTCATCCTGTAATAGATAATGATTCGTTTTTTAATTTTATACCTAATGATTTTTGTTTTAATAAAAAAATTAGAATATTAATCATTACTGGTCCTAATATGGGTGGTAAAAGTACTTATATGAGGCAAATAATGTTAATTGTAATTATGACTTATATAGGTTGTTATGTTCCTGCACAAGAATGTGTTGTAGGTTATTTTGATAAAATTTTAACTAGGATAGGTTTTTCTGATGATATTACTTTAAACAAATCTACTTTTATGGTAGAAATGAATGAAGTTGCTTATATTTTAAATAATGCTACTTGTAATAGTTTGGTTTTAATTGATGAATTTGGAAGAGGTACTTCTGTTAATGAAGGTATATCATTAGCTTGGGCTTGTTTAATATATATATCTACACATATAAAAAGTCTTACTTTATTTTCTACTCATTATTTAGAATTAACAAAGTTAGAAAAAATTAGACATAACATTAAAAATATTTATTTAGATTTTTTATCTGGAAAGAATATGATTTTATTATATACAGTAAAACAAGGTATCTGTAAAAAAAGTTATGCTTTTTTAACTGCTAGAGTTTCTGGTATTTCAGATAAAATCTTAAATATTTCCAAGAAGAAGTTAGATGAATTTAATCTTGTTCATAAACAAAAAAGTTGTGTCGAGTTAAAAAATAAATGTTTTAAAAAAAAGCATGTTTTATTGGTTAATAATTTAAAAGAAATTAAAGTTAATAATTTATCTTGTAATGAAATTATTCGGAAAATAATTTTTTTAAAAAAATTAGTCAAGTAAATTTAATTTTATGTAGGTAACAAATAATGTTTCATTATGAATTGATATTTATGTTTTATCCTAATAAAAGTATGTATGTTAAAAATATAATAACTTATTATTCTGATATGATTATAAATAATAAAGGTAAAATACATAGATTAGAGGATTGGGGTATGAAATATTTAGCTTATTCTATTAATAATTTTCATAAAGCTTATTATTTTCTTATGAATATCGAAATAAACAGTAAGTTAATTTTCGATATAAAAGAAGATTTAAAAATTAATAATAATATATTAAGATTTTTGATCTTAAGGAAAAATAAATCAGAAGTAGATTCTTCTATAATGTTTTTACAAAAATTTAATGCTGTTGTTAAATAATTAATTCTTTGTATATTAAAAATTCAAAAAAAAGGGGTTAATTGTAATTTATGATTAAATTTTATAAAAGAAATTATCAATTTAAAAATAAAGATTTGAAAGAAATAGATTTTAAGAATTTAAATTTATTAAAGAGTTATATTACTGAGTGTAATAAGATAATTCCAGGTAGAGTTACGGGGTTATCAGCTAAGTGTCAAAGAAAATTATCTTTATCTATTAAACACGCAAGATATTTAGCTTTGTTACCTTATACTGATATTCATTAATTTTTATTTTTTAAATATAAGAGGTTTTGTATAAATGGTAAAAATAATACTTTTAAGTAAAGTTTTAAATTTAGGTAAATTAGGTGATATTGTAGATGTTAAAGCAGGTTATGCACGTAATTATTTAGTACCTTACGAAAAAGCTTTGTATGC
>CP144793.1:35000-141147 GCA_036689325.1 Candidatus Stammera capleta
AATAGCATTGCCCGGTAGCTACGTATAAAAAAGATAAGCGCTGAAAGCATATAAGTGCGAAACTTACTTCAAGATTAGGCTTCCCAGAAAATTATATTTTCCTAAAGGATCGTTGTAGACTACAACGTTGATAGGTCAGGTGTGTAAGCATAGCAATATGTTGAGCTAACTGATACTAATAATCCGTGAGTCTTAACTTCACAACACTAAAAATATTTTTCCTAGCAGTCATAGTGTGATAGTACCACCTGAAACCATTCCGAACTCAGAAGTGAAATGTCATTACGCTGATGGTAGTGTAAGTTTTTCTTATGCGAGAGTAAGAAACTGCTAGGATTACCTTATATTTGTTAAGGTACGGTAGTTCAGTTGGTTAGAATACCAGCCTGTCACGTTGGGGGTCACGGGTTCGAAACCCGTCCGTACCGTGTTATTATTTCTGTCATTTAGTATTTTATATTTAATTAGGTACTATTTTACTTTACAGTTATTTAAATATATTAAATTTTTAAATATTTAACCTAGTTATCTTTGAGTTAAACAAGTTACTATTGATGGTTATTTTTGTTAATAATAAAAATTTTAATATTTATTGACAAATATTAAATAATTCAATTTTTATATGTAAAAGTAAAGATAAAGTTATTAGAGATAATTTTTTGTATATTTGTTTATATAAATTAAAAAAATAAGGTTTATTTCTAAAAATAAATAACTTTTATATTTAGTTTGTTTTTGATTATATTGTAATTTTATATTTAAAAAAATAAGCATATGTCTTTTGAAATTATATATATATTTATTTAATCGTAATTAAAGAATAATAATAATTTAAATTTTATTTTAAGTTATAAAAAAGATTTTTTTTATAAAACATTAAAATGTTTTAAAATGTTTTTTAGCATAGAAGTACTTTGCGGAAATAGCTCAGTTGGTAGAGTATAACCTTGCCAAGGTTAGGGTCGCGAGTTCGAATCTCGTTTTCCGCTTTTTAGTTTTAAAATAACTTTACTAATATAAATATTACAATAAATATTTTATAAAATTTAAAAGTAATTTTTAATTTAACATAATACTTTTCAAAAATAATATATGAAATTTTTAGTAAGATATTTATTTTTATTTATTTTATTTTTTTTATCTTCATGTTGTTGTTATGCAGTAACTTTACAAAAAGTAAATATTTTACAATCTAAAGCACGAAATTTAATTCTAAATTTTGTTTTTGATAGAGAATTTATATTAAATTATAAATATTTTTACTTATCTGATAAAAAGTTAATATTTGTTATTAAAAATAATATTAATATTTTTAATTACTTAAAAAAAAAAGATATTGTTAGTTTTGTAAGAAAAAAAAATCGATTTATTATAAAATTTAATTATAATGGTGTTTTAAAAGTTTGTTTTATTTTAGTAAAAAATATTAATCATCAAACATATTTATCTATTTCTTTGAAAATTATTAACCGAAAAATTAATAATTCTTTTTCTTTTGTTAAAAAAAAAACTTATATAATTAAAAATCATAATAAACATTTATCATCAAATAAAATTATTAAAAGTCATATTATTAATAAATTTAATAATGTTAATAAAATTAAAATTGCTATAGATGCAGGTCATGGTGGTTACGATCCAGGGGCAGTAACTTTAAATGGTATAAAAGAAAAAGATATTAATTTATCTATATCTAAGAAATTATTAAATTATTTAAATTTAAATAAAAATTTAAATGCTTTTTTGGTTAGAGATAAAGATATTTATCTTTCTCTGAAAGAACGTTTTAATGTAATTAAAAAAAGTAAAGCTGATTTGTTTGTTTCTATACATACTGATTCTACTATTAATACTAAAGTTTATGGAGCTTCTGTGTGGTTATTTTATAAAGATTATTTTTTATTTAGAAATAGTAATATGAATATTAATCATTTAATATTATATAAGAATTATCAGAAAATTATAAATATAAAAAAGTGTAATAAAAACTATATTAGTTATTGTTTTGCTTTAGAATTACTTAAAAAATTAATTATTAATAATATTCACTTACATAAAATAGTTCCACAATTTAATAATTTAATTGTACTTTCTACTAAAACACCTTCTGTGTTAATAGAAACAGGATATTTAAGTAATCCTTATGAATCAAAAAAACTAAATAACAATTTTTATCAACATAAATTAGCTAAATATATTTCTTTAGGTATTATTTCTTTTATAAAAAAAATAAAAATATAACTAATGGATAATCTAATACATTTTTTACCTGAACAAATAATTAGAAAAATATCTGCAGGTGAGTTTATAAATAATCCTTCTGTAATTCTCAAAGAATTATTAGAAAATAGTTTAGATGCTTTTTCTAATAATATTAAAATATATTTATCAAATAACGGCTTAAGTTTAATTAAAGTAATAGATAATGGTTCAGGTATACGAAAAAATGATCTAACAAGATCAGTACAAAGACATGCTACTAGTAAAATATGTTCTTTAGAAGATTTAAATAACATTAATAGTTTTGGTTTTAGAGGAGAAGCTTTGTCTAGTATTAGTTTTTTATCACATTTTAGTATTAGTTCAAAAACTAAAGATAATTATAATTATGGTTGGATTTGTTCTAATAGTAAACAAAACACTCTTTTATTTACATTAAAACCTATACTTTTTTTTAATCAAAAAGGCACTTGTGTAGAAGTTAGAGATTTATTTTTTAATTTTAATTTAAAAAGAAATGAACTAAATAAGTATTATTATAATCACGGATATTTATTAAAAAAAATTATTGCTCTTTTTGTTGTATCTAATATTAATGTTAATTTTACTATTTATATTGATAATATCTTATACAAAAAATATATTGTCTTTGAAAAGACAATGGATAATTATAATAAACGTATTGTTGATATTTATGGATCAGAATTTTTTAATTCTTTAATAAAAATTAATATTAAAGATAAATGTTTTTTTTTAAATGGTTTTTTTTCCTTAAACAAATATTATCGTGCAACAAGAATTATTTTTATTAATAATAGAATTATTTCGAATAGAAATATTTTATATAAATTTATAAATAATTTCTTTATAGATTATTATGCTAAAAATGTTTTTTCTTACATTTTGTTTTTTAAAATAGATACTAAATTTTTAAATGTTAATATTAATCCTAGTAAATCTGATATTAAAATTTTAAATAAAATTAAATTATTTAAAAAAATATATAAATTGTTATATTTATTAATATCTAAAAAGAAATATTTAGTTAGTTACAAAAAACACAAAGAATTACACGTTTTTAAAAAATTTTCAGGAACTGTTTATGATTTAAAGGATCGAGATAGAAATGCGTTTTTTTTGAAAAATTATTTATCTTTTTTTTTATATAAATTTGGTGTTATATTAAATATATTTAATAAACGTTTTTTATGTACTCAGAGAAAAACATCAATTATTTATATAGATTTATTGTATATTTTTTTTTATTTTTTTATGGGTATTATTAAAAATAATCTTCAATTTTATTTAAAAACTATTAAAATTAATAAAATTTTTTTATTTTGTAAAAATAAAAAATTTATATCTGATAAATATATATCTTTTTTTAGTTATTTAGGATTTAAAATAAAAATTTTAAAAAGAAAAGGTTCCTTATTAATCGAAAATATTCCTGTTTATTTAAATAAAATAATAATATTTAAGTTTTTTTATCAAATATTTAATTTTTTAAAAATTAAAAGAAAATTTAATAAACATTACATAATATATTTATTATCTTATTATTGTATAAATTATACTAATATGGTTAATATTGATATTATTAAATTAATAGTAGAATTATATTCTATAAAATATTTTTTTAATTATCAAATAAAAGAGGATAAAATATTTAAAATTATTAATTTAGAAAAATTATGTTTTATTTTAAATAAAGATAATTTTTATGAACAATAAATATGTACCTAATATTTTTTGTATTTTAGGGCCCACTGGTATTGGTAAAAGTTTAATATCAATAGAATTAGCTAATTTATTACCTTTAGAAATTATAAGTGTAGATTCAGGTTTGATTTATAAAGGTATGGATATAGGTACTGCTAAACCTTCAAAAAAATGTTTACAGGAAATTCCTCATAAGTTAATTGATATTTTAGATCCAGCAGAACATTATTCTGTTAAAAAATTTTTATTAGATGTTAGAAGAGAACTTAATATAATATTTAATTATAATGGTAATATTCCTTTATTAGTGGGAGGTAATATGATGTATTACTATGTTTTGTTTAATGGATTGTTTAATTTACCTAAAAGTAATTTTGTTGTTAGAGAATATATAAATATGTTGTTTAAATTTTTTGGTGTTGATTATTTATATAATATGTTATCTAAAATTAATATGAGTATTGCTAGAAAAATACATTGTAATGATAATTATAGAATAATTAGATTTTTAGAAATTTATTTAATGTCCAACAATTCTTTTTTTTTTTATAACAAAATATTATTTAATTTAAATGTTAATTTTAAAAAAATTATTATTTTACCTAAAAATAAAAAACAATTAATATATCATGTTAAAAAAAGATTTATTCATATGTTAGATTTAGGTTTGGAGGAAGAAGTAAATAATTTATATTTACGTAAAGATTTAAACAAAAATATGCCTTCTATAAAATGTATTGGATACAAACAAATGTGGTTATATTTAGAAAAAAAAATTACTTATTTACAAATGATAAATAATAGTATTACCAGCACTATGTTATTGGTAAAAAAACAACTTACATGGTTACGTAGATGGTATAATAATTCTTATGTAATATATTGTAATAATTATAAAGAGTGTATAAGAAAAATTTATTTGTTTATAAAGGAAAACATTTTTGTTAAATAAAATTATTTTTTGTTTTTTTTGTAAAAATTACAAAAAAAAATGCAATTATTTGTATAAATAAATATTATAATGTTTAAAAAAAAATCTATATTTTTATATATTTTTTATAAAAAAAATAATTATGATTATATTTCTGAAATAAGAGAATTTAAAGGTTTAATAATAGCTAATAATTATAAATTAGATTGTTTATTAAAAGTAAATGTTAGAATACCTAATAGAAAATATTTTATAGGTTTAGGAAAATTAAAATATTTAAAAGAGAAAGTTAAAACTTATAAATTTTATTATATTGTAATAAACAAATCTTTAAAATTTTCTCAAGAGAAAAATTTAGAAAGTTTTCTATGTTGTAAAATTATAAATAAGACTTCTTTGATACTGAGTATTTTTAAAAAGAGAGCAGTTACATTTTGGGGTAAATTACAAGTAGAGTTAGCTAGATTAATTTATTTAAGTACTAGGTTAACACACAAATGGAAACATCTAGAAAGACAAAGAGGTGGTAATAAATATATTTCTGGTCCAGGGGAAAAACAAATTGAAATTGATCGTAGATTGATTAAAATTAAAATTAAAAATATTAAGCAAAAATTGTCTTTAATATCAAAACAAAGGGAAAATAGTAATAATTTAAGAATTAAAAATAATATTCCAACTTTGTCTTTAGTTGGTTATACTAATTCAGGTAAATCTACTTTATTTAATCTATTAACTAAATCATGTTTTTCTATAAAAAATATTTTTTTTTCTACTTTAGATACTTATATCAAGAAAATAAAAATTTTAAATTTAAAAGATAAAGTATTACTGTCTGATACTATTGGTTTTATTAGAGATTTACCTTCTAATTTAAAAGAAGCTTTTAAATCAACTTTGGATGAGATATATAATTCTAGATTAATATTACATGTTATAGATGTTTCTAATATCTTTTTTAAAGATTATATTTATTCGGTTAATTTAATATTAGAAAGTATGAATATAAATATTCCTATAATACAAATAATGAACAAAATTGATCAGGTTAAAAATTGTTATTCTAAAGTAGAGTTTAATAATAATAATTTTCCTTTTAGGATATGGATTTCTGCAAAATATAGCTTTGGTATTACCAAATTATGTTCTGTAATAGAAAAATTTTTATTTCTCAATAAAAAAGATTATGTTTTTTATCTTCCTTTAAAAATTTACCTTTTAGTTTATCCATTTTTTTGTAAGTTTAATTTTATAAAAAAAGCATGCAGTGTTAATGGAATGGATTACTATTTAATAATTACATCTTCTAAAACTGATTTTTCTTTTATTTTAAGAAAATTTTCTTTTTTAAAAAATTACATACATAGGAAATAATGTTATGATTATATTATATGGTTTATATGTAATAAGAAATTTATTAAAATATAAAATTCATTGTGTAAAAAAAATTTTTATTTTTTTAAAAAAAAAAAATTTATATATAAAATATATAACGAAATTTTTAAATATTAAATTTATAAAAATAGATTTTGTTAGTAGAAAATTTTTAACGAATTTAGTTAAAAATAACAATCATCAAGGTATATGTGCAGTATGTGATAATTTACCTTTATTAAAAAAAAAAGATTTTTTATTAGATTTAATTTGTCGAAAAAAATATCCTATATTACTTTTATTAGATAGAATTACTGATCCTTACAATTTAGGAGCCTGTATAAGAACTACTGTTGCAGTCGATATCATTGATGCTATTTTAATTACTAAATATTCTACTGTTGATCTTAAAAGTAGTGTGATACATAAAGTTTCTGGTGGTGCTATATATAAAATTGATATAGTAGAAATTATAAATGTAGTTAATATATTAATATTTTTACGCAAAAAAAATTTTTTTATAATTGGTACATGTATAAGCGCACAAAAATCTTTATTTTCTTTTGATTTTACCCAAGTAAAACATCCCATAGTATTAATATTAGGTTGTGAGCAAAATGGTATCAAAGAAAACATTAAGAAATATTGTGATATTTTACTTAAAATACCTTTAAAAAATGTTAATTCTTTGAATTTATCTGTGTCTAATGGAATTTTTTTATTTGAAATTTTTCGTCAATTAAAATGTTTTTGAAGAATTTTAATTTAAAAAATCTCCTATTTTAAATATTTCAGGTTTTGATTTTATTATTTCCGAAACATACATTTTTTTACTACTGTTTAATTGTATGATATATATGTTTATTAAATAATCTTTTGTTGTTACTTTTAAACCACTATTATTATATTCTAGTATTTTACCTGGTTTAATGTTATTTGTGGAGATATTTAGTTGTTTTGCTTTCCAAATTATTATTTTATTTTTTTTATAGTAACAGAAAGTTTTAGGCCATATATGATAGGCTTTTATTTTTCTAATAATATTTATTGATTTGTCTTTGTTCCAATTTATTTTGCCATCATTCTTATTAATTTTTTTTGTATATGTTGCTAGTTTTGAGTTTTGTTTTATTTTTTTTAAAATAATATTGTGTTTTAGTTGTTTAATTATTTTAATAATACACTTTATACCTAAATTTTGTAATTTTGTGGTTAAGCTTTGGTATGTATCTTTATAAGATATAGGACATATTTTTTGATATATTATATCACCTGCATCTATCTTGTTATTAATTTTTATGAATGAAATACCTGTTTTAGTGTATCCTTTTAGGATTGCTGTATGTATAGGACAAGGACCTCTTAGTTTGGGTAGTAAGGAAGGATGGATATTTATACATCCAAATTTAGGTATATTAATAATATTTGAAGGAATAATAAAACCGTAAGATACAATAATTATAAGATTAATATTTATTTTTATAATATTTTTTTTTAGTTTTTTTAGTTCATAAATAGATATAGGTTGAAAAATATGTTTTATATTATATTTAAGTGCTGTTTGTTTTACTGGGTTTATATGATTAAATTTTTCTTTCTTAGTAACTATTCCTTGAATAAAAAATTTATTCTTTATTAATTTTTTAAGAAAAAATTGTGAAAAATATGATGTACCAAAAAATAATATGTTTATTTTTGTTTTATTTTTCATAATCTATTATTAATTTTCCGTTTAAATGATCTATTTCATGTTGAATACATATAGATAATATTGTTTTGGTTTTAAAAATTATTTTTTGTCCTTCTAAATTAGTTGTTTTTAAAGTTAAGTTAGCAAATCTTTTTATAGTATTGAAATATTTTGGAATAGATAAGCATCCTTCTTGGGTTTTTATAAATCCATATTGTTGTATAATTTTAGGATTTATTAATATTAATTTATGGTTTTTTGTTTTTGATATATCAATAACAATAATAGATTTATGTATATTAACTTGTGTACCAGCTAAACCTATACCTTTATGAAAATACATTGTATTGAACATATCATTAATTTGTTTTTTAAGTTTTATGTTTATTTCCGTTATTGGTTTAGCTTTTTTTCTTAATTTTTTATTAGGATATGTTAATATTTTTAATATTTTCATATTTATAAATATATATATTTAATATTTTTTAAAAATTGTTAAACACTAGTTACCCAAGGCGGGATTCGAACCCGCATGATTATTGTGTAATCGAGGGATTTTAAGTCCCTTGTGTCTACCTATTCCACCACTAGGGTGTTTTTTCTCAGACGTGTCTCGGAATTGAACCGAGTTGTGTGGATTTGCAGTCCACTGCATCAACCATTCTGCCAACACGTCTTATTTAATTGTATATTAATTTATTGTTTTTTAGTAGTAAATTTTTTATTTTAATATATAAAATATTATATATTATTATTATATATATTATGTAATATAGTATTATTGTGATTTAAACAAAATTTATTAATATAAAAATGTCTACTATAAATCAATTAGTGCGTAAATATCGCAAAAAAAAATTTTTTAAAAGTAATGTTCCTGCGTTATGTTCTAGTCCTCAAAAAAGAGGAGTGTGTATTAAAGTTTATACTACTACTCCTAAAAAACCTAATTCAGCTTTACGTAAAGTATGTAGAGTAAAATTAACTAATGGTTTTGAAGTTACAGCTTATATACCTGGTGAAGGCCATAATTTACAAGAACATTCTGTTATACTTATAAGGGGTGGTAGAGTTAAAGATTTACCAGGCGTACGTTATCATGTTATAAGAGGAGCTTTAGATTGTGTAGGAGTAAAAAATAGAAAAAAATCTCGTTCTAAATATGGAGTAAAAAAAGCTAAATAATTTTTTAAGATTTGATATATGAGGTTAAATTTATTTATGTCACGTCGTTGTATGGTAAAGTCGCGTCAAATTACACCAGATTTATTATTTAATTCAACATTAGTAGCTAAATTTATTAATTTATTAATGTTAAATGGTAAAAAAACTGTTGCAGAATATATTTTATATAAAGCTTTAGAATTATTGGAAAGTAAATTTAAAAAAGATAAATTAGTTTTGTTAAAAACTATTATTAAAAATGTTAAACCTATTATAGAAGTTAGATCACGTAGGGTAGGAGGTGCTACTTATCAAATTCCTGTAGAAGTAAAACCAATTAGAGGTACTACTTTAGCTATTAAATGGATTATTTCTGCTGCTAGAAATAGAGAAAATAAAGCTATGTTTATTTGTTTGGCTAATGAGTTTATAGATATTTTAGAAAATAAAGGTTTAGCAATAAAAAAAAAAAATGATATACATCGAATGGCTGAGGCTAACAAAGCTTTTGCACATTATAGGTGGTAATTTTTATAATTAAATTAAATAAATTTTTTTATTTTAGAGGATGTAATGTCTCGTGTAACTTCAATTTTAAATTATAGAAATATTGGTATTAGTGCACACATAGATGCTGGTAAAACTACAACTACAGAACGTATTTTATATTATACCGGAATAAATCATAAATTAGGAGAAGTTCATGAAGGTACTGCTACTATGGATTGGATGGAGCAAGAACAAGAACGTGGTATAACTATTACTTCAGCAGCTACCACCGCTTTTTGGTCTGGTATGTTTAATCAATTTAAAGATCCTTATAGGATTAATATTATTGATACTCCTGGGCATGTAGATTTTACAATAGAGGTTGAGCGATCTATGCGTATTTTAGATGGAGCAATTATGATTTATTGTGCTGTTGGTGGAGTACAACCTCAATCTGAAACTGTTTGGAGGCAAGTTAATAAATATAAAGTACCGCGTATTGCTTTTATTAATAAGATGGATCGTATAGGAGCAAATTTTTTTAATGTTATTAATCAGATTAAAGAACGTTTTAAAATAGAACCATTGCTTTTACAGTTACCTATAGGATTAGGTGAAAATTTTGTTGGTGTTGTTGATTTAATAAAAATGCAAGCTATATATTGGCCTAATAATAATAGTGATGGTTCTGTTTTTCAGATAAAAAAAGATATTCCTGCTAATATTTTGGAATTAGCTGTATTTTGGCAGCAAAGAATTGTTGAGATAATAGCTGATTCTTCTGATGTTTTTATGGCTAAATATTTAGAGGGAGATAAATTTTCTGAGCAAGAAATAAAATTTGTGTTAAGGAAAAAAGTTTTAAATAATGAATTACTTTTGGTAACTTGTGGTTCAGCTTTTAAAAATAAAGGAATACAACCGTTATTAGATGCTATAGTAGAATATTTACCTTCACCTAAAGATTTAAATTTTATTGAAGGTATTTCTTTATATAATTCTAATAATATTGTTAAATGTTTTATTGATGATAAAGAAAATTTTTCTGCTTTGGCTTTTAAGGTAGCAAATGATCCTTTTGTTGGTAATTTAACTTTTTTACGAGTATATTCTGGTGTTGCAAGGTGTGGTGATATTTTGTTAAATAGTACTAGAAATAAACAAGAACGTATAGGACGTATTGTGCAAATGCATGCTAATAAAAGGGAAGAAATTAAAGTTATTTATGCAGGTGATATTGTAGCTGCTATAGGATTAAAAGATGTTTTTACTGGTGATACATTGTGTTCTTTACATAAACCAATAATTTTAGAAAAGATATATTTTCCTAATCCTGTTATTTCTGTTTCTTTAGAACCTAAAACAAAGGTAGATCAAGAAAAAATGAGTTTTGCGTTATCTCGTTTATTGAAAGAAGATCCTTCTTTTAAAAGTTATTTTGATGTAGAGTCTAATCAAAATATTATTTCAGGTATGGGGGAATTACATTTAGAAATTATTACAGATAGAATGAAAAGAGAGTTTAATGTTAATTGTACTATAGGTAAACCTGAAGTTGCTTATAGAGAAACTATTTTAGGTGTTTCTAAAAATATAGAAGGTAAATATATAAAACAAACAGGTGGTAGAGGTCAATATGGACATGTTATTATAGATTTATATCCTTTACTTCCTTCTGAATATTCTAGTTCAGATAATGGTTATTTATTTGTTAATGATATAAAAGGTGCTGTGATACCTAATGAATATATTCCAGCTATAGATAAAGGTATACGTGAACAATTAAAATCTGGTCCCTTGGCAGGTTTTCCTGTAGTTAATATAAAGGTTAGATTATTTTATGGTTCTTATCATGATGTAGATTCTTCTGAGATTGCGTTTAAAATGGCTGCTTCTTTGGCTTTTAAAGATGCATTTTTAAAAGCTAATCCTGTTTTATTAGAGCCTATTATGAATATTGAGGTGGAAACTCCTGAAGAATATATGGGTGATGTTATTGGTGATTTAAATCGTCGTAGAGGTATAATACAAGAAATATGTAATATTAATTTAGGTAAGATAATAAAAGTTAGAGTGCCTTTATCTGAAATGTTTGGTTATGCTACAGATTTAAGATCTCAGACTCAAGGGAGAGCTTTGTATTCTATGGAATTTTATAAATATATTCAAGCTCCTGATTATATTTGTCAGAATATTATAGATTTAAATAGAAAATAAGTTTATTAAATGAGGTTTTGTTATGTCAAAAGAAAAATTTGAACGTTCTAAAGTGCATATTAACGTTGGTACAATAGGACATGTAGATCATGGTAAAACAACTTTAACATCTGCTATTACTACTATTTTGTCTAAGAAATTTGGAGGACAACCTAAATCTTTTGAACAAATAGATAACGCACCTGAAGAAAAAGAAAGAGGTATTACAATAAATACATCACATGTAGAATATGACACTGAAATGCGACATTATGCACATGTAGATTGTCCAGGACATGCAGATTATATAAAAAATATGATTACTGGTGCAGCACAAATGGATGGTGCTATTTTAGTTGTTGCTGCTACTGATGGTCCTATGCCGCAAACAAGAGAGCATATTTTGTTAGCTCGTCAAGTAGGTGTTCCGTATATTGTAGTTTTTTTAAATAAGTGTGATATGGTAGATGACGAAGAATTATTAGAATTAGTAGAAATGGAGATTAGAGATCTCTTAACTCAATATAATTTTCCTGGTAAAGATACACCTATTATAAGAGGTTCTGCTTTAAAAGCTTTAGAAGGTGTACAAAAATGGGAAAATCAAATAATAGAACTTTCTAAGATTTTGGATTCTTATATTCCTAATCCTAAAAGAGATATAGATCAACCCTTTTTATTACCTATAGAAGATGTTTTTTCTATATCAGGTAGAGGTACTGTAGTTACTGGTAGAATAGAACGTGGTATTATTAAAATAGGTGATGAAGTTGAAATTGTTGGTATAAGAAATACTCAGAAATCTATTTGTACTGGAGTAGAAATGTTTCGTAAGTTATTAGATGAGGGTAGAGCAGGTGAAAATGTAGGTATATTATTAAGAGGTACTAAACGCGAAGATGTTGAACGAGGACAGGTATTAGCAAAACCAAATTCTATTAACCCACACACTTCTTTTCAAGCTAAAGTATATATTTTATCTAAAGAGGAAGGTGGAAGACATACTCCTTTTTTAAAAGGTTATCGTCCTCAATTTTATTTTAGAACAACTGATGTCACAGGTACTATTAAGTTACCTAAAGGGGTAGAAATGGTAATGCCAGGTGATAATGTTGAAATAATAGTAAATTTATTTAATCCTATTGCTATGGATCAAGGTTCTAGATTTGCTATAAGAGAAGGTGGTCGCACTGTTGGTGCAGGTGTAGTTAGTAGTGTTATTAAATAATTTAATTTTAAGCGATTCATTGTTAAAGAGTCGCTTATAATGTTAATTTTTATTTCAAAATGGATAATCAAAGAATTCGTATAAGATTAAAATCTTTTGATCATCGCTTAATTGATCAATCTACTATTGATATTGTAAATACAGCTAAAAAAACTGGCGCGCAAGTTCATGGACCCATTCCTTTGCCTACTTCCATAGAACGTTTTACTGTGTTGGTTTCTCCGCATGTAGATAAAGATGCAAGAGATCAATATGAAATTAGAACTCATAAGCGTTTAATTGATATTGTGGAACCTACGGATAAAACGGTTGATGCTTTAATGAAGTTGGATTTGGCAGCTGGAGTAGATGTTCAAATTAGTTTAGGTTAGTTAATTACATTGTTATATGATTTATTATTAAAACTATGGTGATCATTTATGGTTGCTTTAATTGGAAAAAAAATTGGTATGATTAGTGTTTTTCAAGATAATGGAGCACTAATTCCTGTAACATTAATAGAAATTACAAACAATATTATTACGTTTATAAAAACTGTTAAAAAAGATGGATATAAGGCTGTGCAAGTTACTACTGGTTTAAAAAAAAAAGCTAATAGATCACAATTAATTTTTTTTAATAAATTAAATATTAAATTAGGGTTAGGATTGTGGGAGTTACCTTATGTAAAGAGTTTACATTGTAATATAGGTCAACCTTTAAATGTTGATTTATTTAAAAATATAAAAAAAGTAAATATTACTGCTATTTGTAAAGGAAAAGGTTTTTCGGGCACTATTAAAAGATGGAATTTTCGTTCTCAAGATAAGAGTCATGGTAATTCTTTATCTCATAGAGTACCTGGATCTATCGGTCAAAATCAAACACCTGGTAAAGTATTTAAGGGTAAAAAAATGCCTGGGCATATGGGTAATAAAAAAGTTACTATTAAAAATCTTTCTTTAATTGAGGTTAATACAAAACATAATTTTTTATTAGTAAAAGGTTGTATACCTGGAGCAAATAATTCTATTGTACGAGTTAGTTCTTCTGTAAGATAATTTTTAAACAAGTAAAACAATGAGGAAGGTATGGATTTTAGTTTAACTGATAATAATGATGTAATCACACTTTCGGATAAGGTTTTTAATCAAAAATTTAATACTCTTGTGGTTCATCAAGTAATTACTTCTTATATGTTTAATAAACGTAAAGGTAATGCTGCACAAAAATCTAGATCTAATGTTGCAGGATCTAATAAAAAACCGTGGCGTCAAAAAGGTACTGGAAGAGCTAGAGCGGGTTCTTTCAAAAGTCCTATATGGCGTTCTGGTGGTGTTACTTTTGCAGCTGTGCATATGAAATATCATACCAAGGTTAATAAAAAAATGTATTTGAATGCTTTTAAAAGCATTTTATCAAGGTTAATTAAGGATGGTAAATTATATATATTTAGTTTATTTGATATATATAAACCTAAAACTAAAATGTTAAAAAAAAAACTTAATTTTTTAAAAACATTAAATTCTTTAATTATTATGGATTATTTTAGTAAGAATTTATATTTAGCTTCACGTAATTTATATAATATTCGTGTATGTACTGTAAAGAATATTTTTTTGTATGATTTATTAAAATACAAAAATATCATTTTTACTGTTAAAGCTATTAAAAAGGTAGAGGATAAATTAAAATAATGAATAAGATGATTAACATTAATATTTTACATAGATCTTATTTACCTAGTAAAATGTCTTTATTAATTAAAAATAAAAATCTTTTTGTTTTTAAAGTACATAAAAAATGTAATAAATTACAAATATTAGATGTTGTTGAATTTATATATAAAGTAAAAGTGCAAAAAGTGTGTACTTTGGTGGTTAAAAGTAAATGTAAAAGAAATAAAAATGGTTTATATTATACCAAAAGTTGGAAAAAAGCTTATGTGTTTTTAAAGAAATAATATTTGTATATAATTATTATGTAAAATATTGGTAAAATAATTATGATAGTTATTAAATGTAAGCCTACCTCTGCAGGATGTAGACATAAAATAAAAGTTGTTAACAAATTTATATATAAAGGAAAACCATACAAAAAATTAATTACCAAAAAGAGTAAAACAGGGGGACGTAATAATCTTGGTCGTATTACAATGAGGCATATAGGTGGAGGACATAAAAAAAAATATCGTATTATTGATTTTCGTAGAAACAAAGATGATATTTGGGGATTAGTGGAACGTATAGAGTATGATCCAAACAGATCTGCTTATATTGCTTTAATTTTATATAAAGATGGTGTAAGAAAATATATAATTTACCCAAAAGGGTTAAAAATAAATGATAAAATAATTTCTGGAACAAAAAATATTCCTTTAAAACGCGGTAATTGTTTGCCTCTTAAAAATATACCTATTGGTTTGTTGATTCATAATGTAGAATTAATTCCTGGAAAAGGTGGACAAATATCAAGATCTGCTGGTTCGTCAGCTCAGATTATTTTTAAAGACAAAAATTATGTTACAATAAAGTTACGTTCTGGGAAAATGCGTAAAATAAGAGTTACATGTCGTGCTACTTTAGGTGAAGTAGGTAATTCTGAATATATGTTAAAATCTTTAGGTAAAGCTGGTTCTTCTAGGTGGTTAGGTATCAGACCAACAGTAAGAGGTACTGCTATGAACCCTGTTGATCATCCTCATGGAGGTGGAGAGGGTAGAAATTTTGGTAAACATCCAGTAAGTCCTTATGGTTTACAATGTAAGGGTAAAAAAACTCGTAAAAATAAACGTACTGATAAATTTATATTACCAACAAATAAAATAAGAAATTAAAAAATTTTTGGAGTTTTATTATGATTCGTTCTTTAAAAAAAGGGCCATATATTGATATTCATTTATATAAGAAAGTGGAAAAATGTATAAAACAAAAGAAAACCAAAATAACACGTACTTGGTCACGTCGTTCCACTATATTGCCTAATATGATAGGACTAACTATTGGAGTACACAATGGTAGATATCATATTCCTGTTTATATTAGAGATGATATGGTAGGACATAAGTTAGGTGAATTCTCTCCTACTCGAACTTATAAAGGGCATAATCGTGTTGTTAAAAAAGACAAAAAATAGTTAAAAAAATTAGTGGTATTTTATGGAAGTTATAGCTAAATATCGTTATGCACGTTCTTCAGCGCAAAAATTACGTTTAGTTGCTAATTTAATTAGAGGTTTACAAGTAACTAAAGCTTTACAGGTTTTGAATTTTACTAATAAAAAAGCAGCTATTTTAATTAAAAAAGTTTTATATTCTGCTATAGCTAATGCTGTACATAATTATAAATTAAAACTTGCACAATTAAGAATTTCTAAAATTTATATAGATGGCGCTTCTTTTAGTAAACGTATATTGCCACGTGCAAAAGGTCGTGTTAATTATATTTTAAAACGTACTAGTCATATATCTGTGTTTGTGAGTAATAATTGATTTTTTAGGAGTAAATATGGGGCAAAAAGTTAATCCTAACGTGATTCGTTTAGGAATAATTAAATTATGGAATTCTACTTGGTTTGTAAAGAAAAAATATTTTCCTGATTTTTTAAAAAGTGATTTTAAAGTCAGAGAATTATTGTATAAAAAACTCTCTAGAGCTTTAATATCTAGAATAGTTATTGAAAGACCAGCTAAAAGTATTAAAATAACTATTTATACTGCTAGACCTGGAATTGTTATAGGCAAAAAAGGGGAAGACATAGAAAAACTAAAAGTATTAATTAATCATATTACTAAGGTTCCTGCTCAAATTAATGTAGCTGAAATACGATATCCTGAATTAGATTCTAAATTAGTAGCTGATGCTATTGCTAGTCAATTAGAAAAACGTATAATTTATAGAAGGGTTATGAAAAGAGTAATTTTAAATGCTATGAGAGTTGGGGCTAAAGGTATCAAAGTACAAGTTAATGGGAGATTAAATGGTGTTGAAATAGCTAGGACAGAATGGTATAAAGAAGGAAGAGTTCCATTGCATACTTTTAGAGCTGATGTTGATTATAGTGCTGCACAAGCATTTACAAGTTATGGTGTGATTGGTATTAAAGTTTGGATATTTAAGGGTGAAATATTAGACAAACATTATTTGCTCAGTTCTTTGAATGTAAAAAATAATATTTTTAGTTTTAAAAGAAATTTTAAAAAAAAACGTAGATTTATCAAAAGTTTAAGTTAATTATTGAAAGGGTTTTGTGTATGTTACAACCTAAAAAAACTAAATATAGAAAAATGCAGAAAGGTCGTAATAAAGGATTATCTAATGATAATCAAATAAAATTTGGTTCTTTTGGTTTAAAAGCTATTACTAGAGGCAGTATATCTGCTAAGCAAATAGAGTCAGCTCGTCGTGCTATTATGAGAGCAGTTAATAGGAAATGTTTAATGTGGATTAGAATATTTCCAGATAAACCTATTACGAAAAAACCTTTAGAAGTACGTATGGGTAAAGGCAAAGGAAATGTGGAATATTGGGTATCTATTATCAAACCAGGGAAGATATTATATGAAATAGATGGTGTTGAGGAAAATCTAGCTAAAAAAGCTTTTAAGTTGGCTAGTGCTAAACTTTGTGTTAAAACAATTTTTGTGAAAAAATTTTTTCCTTATGTTAATTAAAAAATCATTAAATAAAAATTATATTAAAGATATATATTTAAAAAATATATCTTATTTTTCAGAAAAGCATTTATTTTTACGAATGCAGTTAGCTTCTGGATATTTAAAAAAAACTCATTTAATACGTTTGTGTAAAAAAAAAATTGCTATGTTAAAAACAATTTTACATAATAAGGATAATATTAATGAAAAATAAAAAATTATTACAAGGATATGTTGTAAGTAATAAGATGGTAAAAACTTTAGTAGTGGCTATTCCCCAAAAAGTTAAACATCATTTTTATAATAAGTTTATAAAAAGAACTACTAAAATATATGTTCATATAGAAAATGTAAATATTTGTAATTTAAATGATGTTGTGGAAGTACAAGAATGTCATCCTTATTCTAAAACTAAATCCTGGACTTTTTTAAGAATAATTAAAAAAGCGCATTAAGATCATTCATGATAGAAAGAGAGTTATTATAAATATGATTCAAGAAAGAACATTATTAGATGTTGCTGATAATTCTGGTGCTAAATTGGTATTATGTATTAAAGTTTTAGGTGGTTCTAAGCGAAGATATGCTAATATTGGAGATATAATTAAAATAGTGGTAAAAGAAGCTATACCTAATAGTAAAGTAAAAAAAGGAGAGGTATTAAAAGCCGTGATAGTACGTACTAAATTTGGTATTAGAAGAGTAGATGGTACTTTTTTAAAATTTGATACTAATGCGTGTGTTTTATTAAATGATACTACTAATCAGTTAATAGGTACTAGAATATTTGGTCCTGTTACTAGAGAATTACGTTCTGAAAAATTTATGAAAATTATATCGCTAGCTCCTGAAGTTCTTTAATTTTAAAAGAGGAAACATATGTCTTTAAAGTTAAAAAAAGGTGATTTTGTTGTAGTAATAACTGGTAAAAACAAAGGTAAGAAAGGTAGAATAGTAAAAATATTAAAAAACAAAGAAAGAGTTATTGTGGGAAATCTTAATATAGTTAAAAAACATCAAAAATCTTTGGCATCAAACAAGAAAGGTACAATAATTTATAAAGAAGCTTCTTTACATATATCTAATGTATGTTATTTTTGTTTACAGACAAGTAATTTTTCTAAAATTGGTGTTAAGTTTAATGCACAAAAAAAATTACGTTTTTTAAAAAAAAACAATATGTTACTTAAAAGGTAAGGTTTTATATTTTATGAAAATTTTTAATTTATATAAAAACATTATTATTCCAAAATTAATGGAAAATTTAAAATATAAAAATATTATGCAGGTGCCTAGAATCTTAAAAATTGTGATAAATGTAGGAATAAACTATGTGTTTTTAAACAAAAAAAAGATAAATGATATTTTGTTAAATTTAAAATTAATATCTGGACAAAAACCAATTATTACTTGTGCACGAAAGTCTATTGCTAATTTTAAAATTCGTCAAGGTTTTCCTGTAGGTTGTAAAGTAACTTTACGTAAAAATAATATGTGGTTTTTTTTGGAAAAATTAATTTATATTGTTATTCCTAGAATTAGAGATTTTCAAGGTTTTTCTAAAAATTCTTTTGATAAAAACGGTAATTTTAATATTGGGATAAAAGAACATACTATTTTTCCTGAAATAAATTATGAAAGAACTTCCATTGTACATGGATTAAATATTTCTATTATTACTTCAACAAATAGTATTAAAGAATCATTAATGTTATTTAATTTGCTTTTATTTCCTATAAAAAAAACAGTATAAAATAGAGTATAATATGGCAAAAAAATCTATTATAGCACGTGAAAAAAAAAGATTATTATTAATTAATAAATTTTATGTATTGAGAAAAAAATTAAAAAAAATTATTTCTAGTAAAAATTATACTGAACATGATAAATGGCAAGCTATTATAAAATTACAAAGTTTACCTAGAAATTCTAGTATATCTAGACATAGAAATAGATGTTTTCAAACAGGAAGATCTCGCGGTTATTTACGTAAATTTGGTTTAAGTCGTATTAAATTTAGAGAGTTTGCTGTAAATGGTAATATCCCTGGTTTAAAAAAATCAAGTTGGTAATTTTAAAATATATAAATATTAAATATTATGAGTATGCAAGATCCTATAGGAGATATGATTACCTGTATAAGAAATTCTCATTTTGCAAATAAGTTATTTTTATATACAGATTATTCTTTTTTTAAGATTGCTATTTTAAAAGTTCTTTTTAATGAAGGTTATATTGATAAATATGAAATAATTACGTTTAGTGCTTTTAAAAAAAATATTTTAATTTATTTAAAATATTTTTTAAATAAACCTGTAATAACAGAAATTGTAAGGGTAAGTCGTCCTGGATTACGTATATATAAATCTTTTGATAAAATTCCTAGAATTATTTCTGGTTTAGGAATAGTTGTTATTTCCACTTCCAAAGGAGTTATGTCAGGACATGAAGCTTTTTGTAAAAAAATTGGCGGAGAAATTATTTGTTATGTTAAGTAGGTAAATATATATGTCTCGTGTTGCAAAAAAACCTATATTAGTCTCTAAAGATATAAATATTTTAATAAAAAATAAAAATGAGATTGTTTTTCAAAAAGGTTTAATTAAAATTAAAAAAATTTTTAACTCTAATATAATTCTTACTTTACAAAAGAATTATATATTAGTTAATGTTGCTTATCATTCTATCAAAAATTGGGCTTATGCTGGTACTGTGAGATCAATCATAAATAACTTTATTATTGGTCTTAACAAAGGTTATAAAAAAGAATTAATTTTAGTAGGTATTGGTTATAAAGCTGTTGTTCAACACAATAACGTTTTAAGTTTAAATTTAGGTTTTTCTCACACTATTTATTTAAATATACCAAAAAATATTCGAGTATTATGTCCGAATGTTAATGAAATAATTGTTAGTGGTTATGATAAAGAATTAGTAGGACAATTTTCTGCTTATATTAGATCTTTTAAACCTCCAGAATCTTATAAAAAAGGTAAAGGTATACGTTATTTAAATGAAAATGTTCGTATTAAAGAAAGCAAAAAAAAATTAACTAAATAAATTATTTATTATATGATAATTAAAAAACAAGCTCGTTTACGTAGAGCTAAAAAATTTCGTTGTTTGTTAAAATTACAAGATAAATTACGTTTAACAATACATAAAACTTCACGTCATATTTATGCACAAATTATATTACATAATAAGTGTTTAGTTTCTGCTTCTACTTTAGAAAGAGAAATTAATATTTTTGTTAAAAATACAAGTAATCAACTTGCCGCAAAACAGGTAGGTAAATTTATTGCTCTTAGAGGTTTAAAAAAAGGTATTAAAAAAGTAGTTTTTGATCGTTCTGGTTTTAAATATCATGGAAGAGTAAAAGGTTTAGCGGAATCTGCAAGGAAATATGGTTTATTATTTTAGTAATAGAATATAAAATGAATAAGATAGATAATTATAAAAGTAAAATTAATTTTTTTGAAAAATTAATTTATGTAAATAGAGTTTCAAAAACAGTAAAAGGTGGAAGAATTTTTTCTTTTTCTGTGTTAACAGTGGTAGGGGATAAAAAAGGTAAGGTAGGTTATGGTTATGGTAAAGCTAGAGAAGTACCTTTAGCTATACAGAAATCTTTAGATAAAGCACGTTCTAATATGATAAAGGTATTTTTAAACAAAAAAGGTACATTGATTTATCCTGTACAAGCTAAATATACTAGTTCTATTGTGTTTATTAAACCTGCTTTAGAAGGAACAGGAATTATTGCTGGAGGAGCGCTAAGATCTGTTTTAGAAGTAGCTGGTATTAGAAATATTCTAACGAAATGTTATGGTTCTACTAATCCTATAAATGTAGTAAGAGCTACTATATATGCATTATCTCATATGCAATCTCCTATGTTAATAGCTGCAAAGAGAGGAAAAGTGTTAAAGAATATTTTTTATAAATAAACATTAAATATTAAATGATATTAAAAAAAATTAAAATAATTCAGATAAAAAGTTCTATTGGTAGTAACAAAAAACAAAAATCTACGTTAAAATGTTTAGGTTTGCGTAAAATAGGTCATACAGTATATGTTCTAGATAATAGTGCTGTAAGAGGTATGATTAATAAAGTTAAATACATGGTTAAAATAGATGATAATAAGATTAAATAATTTGCATATATATCCTCAATATAAAAAGAAAACGAAAAAACGTTTAGGTAGAGGTATAGGTTCAGGTTTGGGTAAGACCAGTGGTAAAGGGCATAAAGGACAAAAATCTAGATCTGGTTTTAAAATGCATCGTATGTTTGAAGGTGGACAAACACCTTTTTATAGACGTATTCCCAAGTTTGGTTTTAAAAAAAAGAATTTTAAAAAAAAACTTTTGGTAGAATTACCTGTTTATGTATTGAATAAATTTAAAAATTTTACCAAAGTTAATATTATTTTATTAAAAAAAAATAATTTAGTTCCTTTTATCACCAAAAGAGTAAAGATAATTTTAAGTGGTAAACTAAGTAAAACTATTTATATCAATGATAAAAATATAAGTGTTACTTATGGAGTAAAAAGAATATTAAAATCTAATTTAATAGATAATTAACACATAATATGAATTTTATGAGTATTTTTTTTTTTAAAAAAATTTTTAATATTAAAAATAAATTATTTTTTACTTTATTATCTATATTTATCTTTCGTTTTGGTTGTTATATTCCTATACCTGGTGTAAATATACATTTGTTATCTCATATATTAAGTAGTAAATCAAATGTTATTTTTGATTTATTTAATATATTTTCTGGTGGTTCATTATTTCATATTTCTATATTTGCTTTAGGAGTAATTCCTTATATTTTATCTACCATAATAATGCAATTGTTGTCTGTTACATGTTCTTATTTTATTCAATTAAATAAAGAAGGTCATTATGGACAATTTATTTTACACAAATATACTCGTTATTTAACTTTATGTATTGCTTTTATACAAGCAATTATATTTTTATTATCTTTTATAAAAATTAATAGATTTATACGTATTATAGATAGTTTAGACTATATTTTTTGTTTTACTTTTATTATTACTTTGTTAATAGGTTCTATGTTTTTGTTATGGTTGGGCAAACAAATTAGCAAAAAAGGTATAAGCAATGGTGTTTCATTAATTATTCTTACAGGTATACTATCTAATTCTAGTTTTTTATATTTTTTTACCAGATATTGTAAGTCAGTAAAATTAGTTATTAGTATGTTTTGCTTTTTGTTATGTCTTGTTTTTATCATAGTTTTTATAGAAAAAGCACAAAGAAAAATATTAGTACAATATTTTTGTAAAAATAATTTAAATAATGAGTGTAATATTCAACATGATAAAATATATTTTCCTCTTAAAGTAAATGTTTCAGGGATAATGCCATCTATTTTTTCATCTAGTTTAATGATATTACCTGCTTATGGTTTTTTATATTTAAATAAACTAGTGGATTTTAAACATATATTATTTATTAAAATTTTATTTAATCCTGGGCATTATTTATATATAATTGTAAATATGTTGTTAGTTGTTCTGTTTTGTTTTTTTTATAATTTTTTAATTTTTAATCCAAAAGATATTGCTTCAAGTTTAAATAAATCTAGTATTTATATAATAGGTATATATCCAGGTAATAGGACTAAATATTACATTAGTAATATCGTGTATCGTTTGACTTTATTTAATGCTATATATTTATGTATAATATGTTTTTTTCCTTATTTAATACATGAAATATTAGGTATATCTTTATATATTAGTGGAACTTCTTTGTTAATGGTAGTAGTTATTATACTTGATATACTAGATAAAGTAGAATCTTTTACAAATTTAAAATATTATTCTTTTTTGTTAAATATAAATAAAATTTATTTATAGGTATAAATATTATGAAAGTACGTGCTTCTGTTAAAAAATTTTGTCGTTATTGTAAAATAGTAAGGCGTAAACGTGTAGTTCGTGTTATTTGTGATTATGATCCTAAACATAAACAACGTCAAGGTTAATTTTATAAAAGGTATAAAATGATTAGAATAGCGGGAGTTAATATTCCTAATAATAAATGTGTGTTTGTATCTTTATTGTATATTTATGGTATAGGTATTACTACATCTAAATTAATTTGTGATTTAAGTAAAGTAAATTATTATATGAAAGTTGATAAATTAAATATGCAACAATTAGAGTTAATAAGATTAAATACTTCTAAATTTTTAATTGAGGGTAATCTTAAACGAGAAATTATGTTAAATATTAAAAGGTTAATAGATCTTAATTGTTATAGAGGTATACGTCATAAAAGGAGTCTACCAGTAAGAGGACAAAGAACTAAAACTAATGCTAAAACTGCTAAAAAATTACTTAAATTTAAGAAGTAATGTTTAAATCTTTATTTGATTTTTCAGGTATTATAAATATGTTTAAAAAAAATAAAATACAACATCGTAAAAAACACAAAAGAATAATTATTAATGGTATTGTACATATTCATGCTTCTTTTAATAATACTATTATTACTATTACTGATATGCAAGGTAATGTTCTTACTTGGACTACATCTGGTGGTTCTGGTTTTAGAGGTTCAAGAAAATCTACTCCATTTGCTGCACAAGTAGCAACTGAAAAATGTATTGAATTAGTCAAAGATTATGGTGTAAAAAACTTACAAGTAATGGTAAGTGGTCCTGGTCCTGGACGTGAGTCTAGTATTAGAGCTTTGAATGCTGCTGGTTTTAATATTACTAGTATTAGTGATGTTACTCCTATTCCTCATAATGGTTGTCGTCCTCCTAAAAAAAGGAGGGTTTAACACGTAAATTAGTAAATAAATATAAAATAGGTTTATATAAAATGGCTAAATATTTAGGACCCAAATTAAAATTAAGTCGTCGTGAAAATACTGATCTTTTTTTGAAGTCTAATCTTCGAGATTTAAAAACTAAATGTAAAATTAATCGTTTACCAGGACAGCATGGTTATAAAAAACAAAGATTGTCAAGTTATGGGCTTCATTTACGGGAAAAACAAAAATTAAAGAGAATGTATTGTTTATTAGAAAAACAATTTTTAAAATATTATAAAAAAGCTGTGCGTTTAAGGGGTAATACAGGAGAGATATTATTACAATTTTTAGAAAGGAGATTAGATAATGTGGTGTATAGAATGGGATTTGCGACTACAAGATTGGAAGCACGTCAATTAGTAAGTCATAAGTTAATTAAAGTTAATAATGATGTTATTAATATTCCTTCATATTTATTATCTTCTAATGATACAATTAAAATATGTGATAAGGCAAAAAATTATGAACGTATTAAATATGCTTTAGAATTATTTAAGAAACGTGAATTTGTTTCTTGGATAGAAATAGATGATCTTAATATGACAGGAATATTCAAAAGTATTCCTGGAAGGAATTTACTTTCTCCCGATATTAATGAAAATCTTATTATAGAACTTTATTCTAAATAAATAATTAAAACTAATATTTCTATGTTAAAATTTTTTAAACCTAAAATAGCCAATATAGAAGATGTATCTTCTACTAAAGCGATAATTATTTTAGAACCTTTAGAAAGAGGTTTTGGTCATACAATAGGTAATACTTTAAGACGTATATTATTATCTTACATGTTTGGTTATGCTGTAACAGAAGTTGAAATAGAGGGTGTATTACATGAATATAGTGTAAAAGAAGGAGTGTTAGAAGATGTTGTTGAAATTATATTAAATTTAAAAAAATTATATGTAAAATTAAATAATAATATTAAAGAGGAAACATTAATTTTAAATAAATGTGGTATTGGTCCAGTATTGGGTTCTCATATTACACCTAATCATAATTATGAATTAATTAATCCTGAACATATTATTTGTAATTTAACCGGCATTGATAGTTATATAAATATGCAAATAAAAGTAGAATATGGTAGAGGTTATGTATCATCTTCATCTAAAATAAATGATCTTATTAAAAATGACAAGTCTTTACCCGTAGGTAAGATTTTAATTGATTCTATATTCAATCCAGTAAAGTGTGTGTCTTATAAAGTAGAATCTACTCGGATAAAACAAAAAGCTAACTTAGATAAATTAGTAATAGAATTAGAAACTAATGGTTTGATAAGTCCAGAGGAAGCTTTACGTGAAGCTGCTACTATTTTAGTAGATCAGTTAAGTGCTTTTGTTAATATTAAAAATATTGATAATTTAGATATACAAGAAGATACAAAACCTAAATATGATCCTATATTATTATCTCATGTAGATGATTTAGAATTAACTGTAAGATCTGCTAATTGTTTAAAAGCTGAAGCAATACATTTAATTGGTGATTTAGTTCAAAAAACAGAAGTAGAATTATTAAAAACACCTAATTTAGGTAGAAAATCTTTAACA
This sequence comes from Candidatus Stammera capleta, assembly GCA_036689325.1. Classification (GTDB taxonomy): domain Bacteria; phylum Pseudomonadota; class Gammaproteobacteria; order Enterobacterales; family Enterobacteriaceae; genus Stammera; species Stammera capleta_Y. The sequence goes on from CP144793.1 coordinate 61,070, forward strand.
GAAATTAAAGATGTATTAGCTTCAAAAGGTTTAACTTTAGGTATGACATTAGAAAATTGGCCACCTGTAGATTTAGTTCATAAATAATTGGAGATAACATTATGCGTTATGGTAAATTTTTTCGTAAGTTTAATATTACTCATAGTCACAGATTAGCTATGTTTAAAAATATGTTAAATTCTATTATACAATATGAAAATATAAAAACTACTTTTTCTAAAGCTAAAGAATTAGCTAGATATTTAGAATCTATTATTACACTTGCTAAAGTTAATAATTTATCTAACAAACGTTTAGTTTATAGATATATTAAAAATAGAGCTAATTTACAAAAATTATTTCATATTATAGCAATTAGGTTTTTACATTGGAATGGTGGTTACACTAGAATTATAAAATGTGGTTTTAGAAAAGGTGACAATAGTTTAATGGCTTATATTCAAATTTTAAAGTAAAATTAATTTGTAAGTAACAATATGTTTACAAAGAAAGATTTTTTTTGGATGCGTCATTGTTTATTTCTTGCTGATAGATCTCAAAATATTAATGAAGTACCTGTAGGTGCAGTTATTATATTAAACAATAATTTGTTAGCTGAAGGGTGGAATCAATCTATATCTAGGTGTGATGTTACTTCACATGCTGAAATTATTGCTATAAGAACAGCAAATTTTTTATTAAATAATTATCGTTTAAATAATTGTTCTATGTATGTTACATTAGAACCTTGTATAATGTGTCTAGGAGCAATATTAAATAGTAGAATTAGTAATTTATATTATGGTGCTAAGAATTTTTTTTCAATTAAAAATTTTTTAAAAAAGTATCATTATAATATAAATATATATTCTTCTCTTTTAAAAAATAAATGTTCACAAAAAATAAAAAAATTTTTTTTAAATATTAGAAAGTAGTAATAATTTGTATTATATGAGACCAATTTTTGTTGAAATAAATCTTAGAAATTTACTAAGTAATTATTTTATAATTAAAAATTTATGTTTAGGAAAAAATATATGGTTAGTAATAAAAGCAAATGCTTATGGACATGGTATTAAAAATATTTACTTTGTTCTTTATAAAATTATTGATGGTTTTGCGGTAATTGATATAAATGAAGGTTTGTTATTACGTAAATTAGGTTTTAAAAAACCTATTTTATTATTAGAGGGTTTTTTTGATTATGAAGAATTAATATTGTGTTTTAAGTATAATTTTACTATAGTGATACACAGTATGTGGCAATTAAATATTGTAAAAAAAATATGTAATGTACAAAATAAAATTCATGTATATCTAAAATATAACCATGATTTACATAGGTTAGGTTTTAATTTGTGTGATTTTTATACTTGTTATAATTATTTAAAAGATAATCAATATATAAAATCAATATCATTAATGATACATTTAGCTAAATCAAATTTTGATGATGATAAAAATAATTATATTGTTAATTATAAAAAATTAATTAATATGCATTGTATATTTAAGGATGTATCTTTTTTTAATTCATCAGGGTCTCTATGGCATATTAATAATGTATATACTACTTGGGTAAGAGTTGGTATATTGTTATATGGTTCTTCTCCTACGGGAGATTTTAATGATATTTCTCAGTATGGTTTTAAACCAGTAATGTCTTTAAAGAGTAAGATTATTACTATTAGAAAAATAAATGCTGGAACAGGTATTGGTTATAGACATCACTATATTACAAAAAATAAAAAATTTATTGCTATTCTTGCATGTGGATATGCAGATGGTTATCCTAAGCAAATATCTTATGATACTCCGGTGTATATAAATAAGCATTTTACCGCTACTGTATTAGTTGTTTATATGGATATGATGGTTATAAATATTATGAATTATAAAGATGTTTTTTTACATAGTTTAGTGGAATTATGGGGTAGTCATATCAGTATTGATTATGTTGCGAAATTATCTCATACTATTAGTTATAGTTTAATGTGTAATATAAATCATAATAGAGTTAATTTTAAAGTAAAAAAATAATGGTTATATAATGTTTCAAGATATAGTTTTGAAATTAACTAAATATTGGGTTAAATTAGGGTGTAATATAGTTTATCCTTTTAATTTAGAAATAGGTGCAGCTACTTTACATCCTATTACTTTTTTTTCTTCTATAAATAAAAAAAGATGTTTTTTTTGTTATATACAATTATGTAAGAGACCTATGGATAATAATGTTGTGTTGGATAACTTAAATGTTTATAAATTACAAGAGTATTATCAATTTCAAGTAATTATTAAACCATCATTTAATAATATACAAAATTTGTATTTAGATTCTTTAAAGTGTATAGGTATTAATTTTGATAATTGTGATATTCGTTTTGTTGAAGATAATTGGGAAAATCCTAGTTTAGGTGCTTATGGGGTTGGGTATGAAGTGTGTATAAATGGTTTAGAAGTAACTCAGTTTACTTATTTTCAACAAATGGGAAATATACATTGTAGCCCTGTAAGTGTAGAAATTGCTTATGGATTAGAAAGATTATGTTTATGTATACAGAACATAAGTTCTGTTTTTGATATAACATGGAATAATAGTAAATTTGGTATACTTACTTATAAAAATATGTTTTATGAAAGTGAAAAACAAAAATCTTTGTATAATTTTTATTTTTCTAATAAAAAATTTTTATATTTATGTTTTCAAAATCATCAAAAAGAAGCGCTTAGATTATTAAAACTTAAGAAACCTTTATTTTATCAATCTTATGATTTTGCTGTTAAAACAGTAAATTTTTTTAATTTATTAAATGCGAGAAATTATTTTTCTAATATTGAAAGGCAAAATTTTATCTTAATTATTAGAAATTTATTTAAAAAAATAGCTAATATTTATATATCTTTTTTAAACAAACAGAAGAGTTAAATATTTTTATGATATACAGTAAAAAAGGTTGTTTATTAGTAGAAATAGGCGTTGAAGAATTACCTTTTAATTTGTTAAAAGATATAAAAAAACTTTTTAGTATTATATTTTCTTCAGAATTAAAAAAAAATTTTTTATTCTTTTCTGAAATATCATTTTTTGTTACTTTAAGAAGAATGGTATGTTTAGTAAAAAATATAAATTTTATTTCCAAAAGAGAGGAGTATGTATATGGTCCTAATTTTTCTATAGAGGATGATGAAAATATTGTTTTAAACAGGATTAATTGTTGGTGTGATAAATTTAAAATAAATATTAAAAAAATTAAGTATAAACAACTTGTTAATAATAAAAAAATATGTTTTGTAAAGAAAAAAACATCTCAAAATATTTTGACTTTAATTCCTTTAATATTGAAAAAAACAATTTTAAATTTATGCGTAAATTTTAAATTAATGAGATGGTGTGATAATAATCAAGAATATAAATTTATTAAACCGGTACGTAATTTTGTTTTAATGTTTGATAAGCAAGTAATTCCTGCAGATATATTCGGAATATATTCTAACAATGTTACTTTTAGTTGTAGATTTTTAAATTATCATACTATTATAATTAAGCATGCTACTACTTATCTTTATCAATTATCTAAATATGGAAATTTTTTACTTTCTTCTCAACAGAGAAAGAAAAAATTAAAAAAAATATTAGGTGATTGTTTAAATAACAAATTTTTTTTATTGAATAAACAAAGTTTTTTTCAAAAAGCGCTTTTAATTGTAGAAAATCCGTTTTTATTAAAAGGTCAATTTAACATTAATTTTCTTTATTTGCCTCAAGAAATAGTTTGTTTTGTAGTAGAAGATAAAAATAAATGTTTTTTATTATTAAATTCAAGTAACAATATCACTAATCATTATTTAATAATTTCAGGAACATATTTAGTAAATAATTATGATTTTTTATTATCTTATCAGAATATTATGGAATCTGATTTTTTCATCATAGGAAATCTTATAAAAAAAGATAGAAAGAAAAAATTTTTTACTTTTTTAAAATCTTTAAAAGATATTATTTTTTATCAAAAATTAGGATCTATTCTTGATAAAGTTAAAAGAATTATTTTTATAGCACGAAAAATACTCCGTTTAGTAAAAAAATTAACTTTAATAAATAGAAAAATTTTATTTCGCTGTATTATGTTATGTAAATGTGATTTAGGTACTATGTTGTGTAAAATTTATCCTAAATTAAAAGGTGTTATAGGTATGTATTACTCCGGGTTAGATAAGGAGCAAGCCATTGTTTCTTTAGTGATTAAAGAACATTATTATCCTAGATATATTAATGATTACATTCCTACAAATTTATATAGTATTATTGTATCGTTAAGTGATAAACTAGATACAATTGTAGGATTATCATTAATTACTAATTTATTTGTTATAAATAAAAGTAATGATCCTTATGGTCTGAGAAGGTTATCTGTTTTAATTTTAGACATTATTTTGTGTAATAAGATTTATATTAATTTATATGTTATAATTGAATTTGTAGTTTTTTTATTTCAAAAAAATATTTTAGAAAAAAAAGTTAATATTTATTTAATTACTAATTTTATATTAAAAAGAGCGTTAAATTTATTTATAAAAAAAGATTATAACAAGAACATAGTTTGTTTGTTTTTAAAAAATAAAAATTTTGATATTTTAGATATTCAAGATAGAATTATTGCTTTTTCTAAGTTTTCTTCTTTAGATATAAAAAAATTATTTCTTTTAAATAAAAGATTACATAATATTTTAAATGTTAACAATAGTTTAATATTAGGAACAAAAAAAATTAATATTAGTTTGTTGATAAAGAAACAAGAAAAAAAAATTTACACAATTTATCAATTTTTAAAACGTGAAATAATGTTTTGTTCATTTACACATAATTATGATAAGTTAGTAGATTATTTTTTAGTATTTTGTAAAGAAATAGATATTTTTTTTATAAAAGTTAGAATAGATGTTAAAAGTGTTAAATTAAAATTAAATAGAATATATTTATTATTTAAAATTAAAAATTTAATTTTAAAATTTTTTAATTTAAATTAAAATGCTTTATAAATTATACCACCTCCTATACATATATTGTTTTTATATAATACTGCTGATTGGCCTGGCGTAACAGCAAATATGGGTTTTTGGAATTTTAATTTTAATAGATTTTTTTTATATGAATATATATAGCAATAACATTCTGTTTGTTGTGATCTTATTTTTAGTACAAATATTTTTTTTTTTTTTATTTTAGTTTTTTTTACAATAAAATGAATTTTTTTAATAACACAACTAGTAGAAAATAATTTTTTATTATTTTTGCCTTGTGCTACATATAAATAATTATTTTTAATATTTTTTTTTGCTACAAAATATGGTATATGATATCCTCCTCCTAAATTTAAATATTTTCTTTGTCCTATTGTATATAAAAATAGTCCTTTATGTTTACCGATGTTTTTTTTAGTATCAATATCAATAATTGTACCTTGCTTTTTTGGGATATATTTTATGATAAATTTATAGAAATTTTTTTTTCCTATAAAACATATGCCTGTGGAATCTTTTTTTTTAGCATTAACTAAATTAATGTTTTTAGCTATTGTTCTAACTTGTTTTTTTTTATAATTACTTAATGGAAATAAGCATTTTTTTAGTTGTTTTTGAGTAATTTTGTATAAAAAATAACTTTGATCTTTTTTTTTATCTTTGTTTTTTTTAAGAAAATAAAAATTTTTTTTTCTTATTTTCTGTACATAATGGCCTGTAGCGATAAAATCATGCTTTAGTGTAATAAGTGAGAATTTTAAAAAAAGTTTAAATTTTATTTCTTGGTTACATATAACATCTGGATTTAAAGTGTTACCTTTTTTTTGTTGTATGATAAACTTTGTAAAAACTTTATTCCAATATTCATAAGAAAAATTAATTTTTAATAGTTTAATGTTTAATTGTTGACATATTTTTTTAGCATCTATTAAATCTTTAATATAGTTACATTTTTTATTTTTATTTTCTTCCCAACTTTTAATAAAAACACATGTTACCTGATAACCTATTTTTTTTAAAATCCATGCTGATACTGCTGAATCTACTCCTCCTGATAAAGCTAAACTTATTTTGTATATTTTTTGTAGATTATATTTCATAATGTTTTTAGTTGTAATGTTTTTAATTTTAAATTTATATAAATTTATATATTTTTATTAATTAATAATTTTAAATTTATAAAAATTATTAGTTACTAACATATTCTTGTATAAATATTTTTATTTTTTCTATGATTAAAAAAAAAAAATCTTTAATATTTAAAAAAATATTTTTTTGGTTTATATAACTATCATTAAACAGAACGAAATTTTTAGTTTTTTTATTTTCCTTGGTTTTAATTAATATTTTACCTATTATCTCGTTTTTGTTAATTGGATATAGGAGATGTTTTTTATAGAATAAAAAATTAATTTTTATTAAAAATTTATTTGTTTTTGAGGGTATAGATATATATATATTTTGTTTTGTAAAAAATCTTATATTATTTTTTTCACCAAACCATATTTTTTTTTTTTTTAGTATTTTGTTTGCGATTACTATTTTTTTGTTTATAAAATTTCGAAAACCCCAATTAAGTAATTTTTTAGTATTTAATTCTCTATCATGAATAGAATTAGATCCTAATATTACAGCTATTAATCTCATATTTTTTTTAATAGATGAAGCAATTAAATTGTATTTAGCTGTATCTGTATGTCCTGTTTTAATACCATCTATATTGAAATATTTACACCATAATAATGTATTGCGGTTTTTTTGCTTAATTTTATTAAATGTAAAATATTTTTTTTTATATAAAACATATTCTTGAGGTAATCTTTTTATAAGAAATGAACTTAAAACAGCCATATCTTTAGCTGAAGTATATTGCTGTTTTTTGTCTAAGCCATGTACTGTTAAAAAAAAAGTATTATTTAATTTCATTTGGGATTTATATTTATTCATAATATTTATGAAATTATATTGATTTTGTGCAATATGATCTGCTATTGCTACACAAGCATCATTTCCTGATTGAATTATAATACCTTTCTTTAAATCTAATATTTTTACTTTATCATTTTTATTTAAAAACATTAATGAGGAATTTTTAAATATTGGGTTTTTTTTTGCGGAAGCATTTGCTTTAATTATAATTTCTTGATTGTTATTTATTATTTTTTTTTTTAAGAATTTCCCAATAATATAACTAGTCATAATTTTTGTAAGACTAGCAGGAGATAACCTTAAATTAGCATTTTTTTGTGTTAATATTTTTCCTGAATAAAATTCAGTTAAAAAATAAGCTTTTGTATTAATCTTATTTAATATAGTGTGATGTGCATACGTAATTTTATTATAAATTAATAATATAATTATAATGTAAAATAGAAAAATTTTGTTCATTTTATGTTGTTTGTGTTTTTCTTTCTATAGATAATATAATTCCAAAAATAGAAGTAATACATATAGTAGAGGAGCCTCCATAACTTATTAAAGGTAGAGGTATACCTACTATTGGAAATAGACCACTAACCATAGCTATATTAGTAAATATATAAATAAAAAATATTGATATTAAACTAGAAGATAATAATTTATCAAAATTATCTTTTATTTTAAATATAATTATAAAAATTTTAGTTATTAATATAAAGTAAACTAATATAAGTATAAGTATCCCGTAAAACCCATTTTCTTCTGCTATAACTGCAAACACAAAATCAGTTACCTTTTCAGGTATAAAATTGAATTTTGATTGTGTTCCGTTAAACATACCTTTTCCGCATATTCCTCCTGAACCAATAGCTATTTTAGATTGTATGGAATGATATTGTGTTTTTATAATATTATTACTCTTTTTAAACAAAGTTAATATTCTTTCTTTTTGATAATTATGTAAGAAATATTTCCAAATAAATGGGGTTAATAAAGTTAATAAAAACATTAATAATATTATTTTTTTTATTTCTATACCTCCTAAAAATAATGTGATTAAACCTGACATAAATATTAGAATTGCAGTGCCTAGATCAGGTTGTATTGCTACTAATATTGTAGGTATAAAAATTAAAATTAAAGATAATATTAGTTTTTTATTTTCTAATGGAAATTTATTTTCACTAATAATTTTACTAATAAGTATAGGTAAAACTATTTTGATTAATTCTGATGGTTGAAATTTAAAAAACCCTCCTATATTTAACCATCTTTGTGCTCCTTTACTTACATAACCGCTAATGAGTACTGTAATTAATAATATATTACTAAATGTATATAAAATATATGCTTTTTTTTTATATATTACAGGATTAATGTTTGATATGATGATCATCATAACAACACTAGTTATTACTTGTATAATTTTACGTAAAATAATATTTTTGTTTTGATTGCTTGATATATAATTTATCAATATACTATATATTAATAAAATAATAACACAACTTATAATTGTTATATTATGTTTATATTTTTTTTTAAATTTCATGGATAAAATAATTTTGTGAAGAATATATAATATAATCTGTTATTTTACGCATTAAATCGCCTATTTTAATTTTATTTTCTCCATTTTCTAAAACAATAGTAATTGCATATTGTGGTTGTTCATACGGTAAATAAGCATTCATTAATGTATGATCTTTTAGTTTTTTGTTTCTTTTTATAATATCATTATATTTTTTATTATTTTTTAATGAAAATAATTGTGCTGTTCCTGATTTTACAGCTATTTTATATTTTATACCTATAAAATTTTTATATGCTGTTCCATTTTTTTTTAATGCTACTCCAAACATACCTTTTTTTACAATATTCCAATATTTTTGAGGTATTTTAATTAATCTTTGAATAATTTTTTTTTTGATTGGTATATTTTGTTTTTCTATTCTTTTTAATAAATGTAAATTTATTGAAATACCATTATTAATTAAGATTAATAATGCGTTATGTATTTGAATAGGTGTAGCAGACCAATATCCTTGTCCTATACCTACTGATATAGTATCACCTTTATACCATGGAATATTATACATTAAAGTTTTCCATTTTTTATTTGGTAGTATACCTATATTTTCATGAGGTAAATCAATATTAGTTTTTTTATGAAATTTGAAGGTTTTCATCCATTTATAAATTCTATTAACTCCCATATTATATGCTATTTTATAATAAAAGGTATCGGATGATTCTTCAATAGATTTAAGAACATTTAAATATCTATGACCCCATTTTTTCCAATCATAAAATTTTTTATTAGTATTAGGTAATTTCCACCATCCTATATCAAATATTTTTGAGTTTTCTTTTATAATTTTATCTTCAAGCGCTGCTATAGCTATATAAGGTTTTATTGTAGAAGCTGGTGGATATATTCCTTGTATAGTTTTATTTATAAAACAGTTATTATGATCTTTTAATATTTGTTTAAATTGTTCTTTAGATAATTTTTTGGTAAATATATTATTATTATAATTAGGTGTTGAAAGTAAACATAATATTTCTCCATTATTTGGGTTAGAAATAATAATAGATACTCTTTCTTTTTTAACTAATTGATACACATATTTTTGTAAATTTGTATCTATTGTTAAAAAGATATTTTTTCCTTTTATAGGATGTTTTATTGTTAAAATATCTATAATTTGACCTGCACTATTATGAATTATTTGTTTTACACCTGTTTTTCCATGTAATATATTTTCATAATATTTTTCTATTCCTTCTACACCTACATAATTATTGTTATTGAAATATGTATTTATTTTTTTTTTTTCTATAAGATAACCTAAAATTGAAGATAAAATATTTTTATATGGATAATATCTTTCAGTATAAGTTTTTATAAAAAGTTCAGGATATAAATTTTTGTTTATATAAAAATTATTTAATTCTAAATAATCTAGTTGTTTTTTAATAGTAAAAATTTTTTGTTTATTATTGTTATTTATTTGTTTGTATAAATTACTAATATTTTTATGTGTTAAAAATATAATTTTTTTGAGTCTTTTTATAATTTTATATACATCAGTCTTTATTTTTAAGTTTAATTTAAGATCATATTTTATTTTATTTAAACTAACAATAACATTATTTCTATCAAATATTAATCCTCTTTGGGCATTAATATTTATTAGTTTAGTAAAATTTTTTTGTGCCAATATAGTATATTGTTTGGAGTTTTTCACTTGTAAAATATATATATTTGTTATTATAATACATGATAAAATAATAAAAATAATTATTATTATATAAATTCTCTTTATTAAAGATAATTTTTTTTTTTGTAAATTAGGTTGTTCTTTTAAAAGTGAAGTCATTTTTTTAAATATTTGAAATATAGTTATATTCAAACATGAATTATTAGGTTATAAATATAATTTAACTTAAATTATTACTAAGAAGAGTTTGTTTTTTATGTTAAATCAAAATCCTATAAAAACTAAAAGTTGGTTAAAGTTAACAAAACATTTTGTAGATATTAAAAATATTAAAATTATAGATCTTTTTAAGAAAGATAAACTTAGGTATAAAAAATTTTTTATTAATTTTAAAAATAAAATATTTTTAGATTTTTCTAAAAATCGTATTAATTTAAAGACTATAACATTATTTATAGATTTGTTAAAAGAACTGAATTTTAATAAATTTATACATTCAATGTTTTCAGGGGAAAAAATTAATTGTACTGAAAATAGATCTGTTTTACATGTTGCACTTAGGGATATGGATAATTCTCTATTAAAAAGATATATGAATTTTGATTGTTTAAATGATATACATAATGAAGTAAATATATCTTTAAAAAAAATAAAACATATTACAAATAGTATTATTACCGGTAAATGGTTAGGGTTTTCTGGTTGTAAAATATCAAATATAGTTAATATTGGTATTGGTGGATCAGATTTAGGTCCTAGAATGGTTGTTAAGTCTTTACGTAATTATAGAAATAAATTGAATATTTTTTTTGTTTCTAATATTGATGTTACTGATATTACACAGGTATTAAATAATATTTCACCTAAAAATACATTATTTATTATTTGTTCTAAAACTTTTAATACTTGTGAAACTATATTAAATGCAAATATTGCTAAATCTTGGATATTAAAATATTTTCATAATAAAAATGCTTTAGTAAATCATTTTATAGCTGTATCTAATAATGTAAAGAAAGTTCTTGAATTTGGTATTTTTAAACAAAATATATTTGTAATTCCTGAATGGGTGGGTGGACGTTATTCTTTATTTTCTGTGGTGGGTTTGTCTATTTCTTTAGCAATAGGTTTTAAAAATTTTCTTTTATTATTAAATGGCGCTCATGATATGGACATACATTTTGTGGAAAAAATTAATGACGTATATCAAAATATGCCAATTATTTTAGCTATTTTAAGTGTTTGGTATAATAATTTTTTTAATTTTAGTAATGAACTAATATTAACATATAATGAAGATATATCTTTGTTACCCTCTTATTTACAGCAGTTATGTATGGAATCTAATGGTAAATATATAGATCGTGATGGTTTTTTAATTAAAAAATATCATACTTCTCCTATTATTTGGGGTGGTGTAGGAACAAATAGTCAACATTCTTTTTTTCAATTATTACATCAAGGAACTAGAATTATTCCGTGTGATTTTATTGCTGAAATTTTATATAATAATGGTTGTAATTTATATGATTCTCATTTTAAACTTATTTGTAATATGTTTGCTCAAACACAATCTTTAGCTTTTGGTGATAAATATTTATCTGTTAAAAAACAATTTTGCAGTGATAATTATCTTTATAGATACAATGTATTTAAAGGTAATAGACCTAGTAATACTTTATTGATAAAAAAGATTACTCCTTATACTTTAGGTGCTATTATAGCTTTATATGAATATAAAGTTTTAGTGCAAGGTTTTATATATAATATTTTTAGTTTTGATCAATGGGGAGTGGAGTTAGGCAAAAAAGTAGCTAATAATATTTATTGTTATTTCAACAAAGTTAATTGTGCTTTTAATAACAAATTGATAGATCAATCTACTTTAAATTTAATTAAAGTATTTAATAATATGCATAAAAAAAAAAGTGATTACAATTATGGCAAATAAAAAATCTTCAAAAAAAAGAATATTAATAAGTATTTGTAGAAATAAAATTAATACACGTAAAAAATCAATAATTAAAACTTTTATAAAAAAAATAAGAATTGCAGTAAAAACACAAAACAACAAACAACTAGCTTTAAAATATTTTACTGTTTTACAATCTTTTTTGGATCGTTTTTCTTTAAAGAGTAAAAGAGTGATTCATAAAAACAAATCTTCTAGATATAAGTCTAATTTAATGAAGTTAATTAATGGTATGTAGTTTGATTATTAATTCATTTTTGTTTAAGTTATATATTTTAGTAATTTTTAGGAATTTTATGTTTAAAAGTTAATATTTATAGATGTGTTGTATATTAATTTATTTTATATAGTTAATTATTTTAATATATTCATTAAAACTTAATTTATTAGCTCTTTTATTAGGATTTATATTTAAATTAATAAGCTCTTTTTTTTTTAAAATATTAGTAATATTATTTTTAATTTTTTTATTATTTCTCATTAATATAATATTAATTATATGTTTTATTTTTTTTATGTTTTTTTTTTTACATTTATTTATGTTTTTATTTGGTATTAAAGATATGAATTGTGATGTTACTTGTGGTTGAGGATAAAAATTTTTTTTATCTATTTCGAATATGAAATTTACATCAAAAAATAATTTTGTTAACAAACTTATTTTATTATATTTATTTTTTTGTTTTAAAGATTGGGCAAATTCTTTTTGTACTGTAATATGAATATCCTTGATAAGGTTATGATATCTAATGCATTTAAAAATAATTTTTTTTGAAATATAATATGGAATATTTCCTATAATACGTATTTTTTTTTTTTTTTTAAATATTTTATTGAAATTTAATTTTAAAATATCATTGTTTATGATATTATTCTTTTTAATATTAGTATTTTTTTTTAAAATGTTAATTAATAATGGATCTATTTCAACAGTAATTAAATTTTTAGTAAATTTATATATATTTTTTGTTAATAACCCAGTTCCACTACCAACTTCCATAAAATAATGATTGTTTTTAGGTTTTACTATTGAAATAATATTTTTAATAATTTGTTTATTTATCAATAAATTTTGTCCTAAGCTTTTTTGGAGTTTTATCATAAAATGTATTATTTATTTAAGTATATATAAGATGTTTGTTTTTTTTTTATAATCATATAATTTATTAATTTTAAAGTTTTTGTTTTTAGAAAATTTTTGGTAAAATTATATTTGTAAAAATTTATATCTTGTGTATTATTGTATTTTTCTTGAATTATTTTAAATAATATGTTTTGTTGTTGTGGTAAATATTTTTGTATTTTGTTTTGAATAATTAAATATTTAATTTTTTTTTTTAAAAAATTCCATTTTATACAGAATGTATATTTATTGTTTAAATAATATTTTAAATTATTAATGTTGTGATTTCTATGTTTAGAATACATAATTTTATTATTATTATTAAAATAATATAAACAAATTTTTTTAGGTTTTTTGAAGATAAAGAATTTTTGTTTTATATTTTTAAAGCTAGTTATTATTAATAAAGCTTTTTTTTTGATATAAAATTTTTGTATAGGTTTCTTTAATAATAATAATTTAATTATTTTAGGGTTTAATTTATTGTTATTTTTAATTTTATAAATAGGATATTTGTGTAAGGTTAAATCAAGATAAAAAATTTTTTTTGAAATTATATTTTTTTTTAAATCAACAATAGTTCTTATAATTTTTATTGTTTTTTTTAAAAATATTTTAATTAAGTTTTTTTTTTTTATATATTTATTAATAATAATATTCATATTTGGTAAATACTTTTTTTTTATTAAAGAGTATTGAGTTTGAACAAAATTATTAATAAATAAGTTTTTTTTTAAATTTTCTATAAAGATAGGGATATTTATATTATACCTATTAAATAAATGTATTAAATCAATTTTATTATTTAAATTAATACTCTCTTTGAATAATTCAAATAATTTATTATTATTAATTTGAGGAATATTTTTAATTTCGGGAAATATTATTTGAAATAAGATTTCTTTTTTAATAAGACCGTTTAATATTTTTTGTTTAGATATTTGATAATTTTTGTTTAAAAATTTTTCTATTTTATAAATATTGTTTATTTCGCTATTTAAAATAATAGTATTATTTACTATAGCTTGGATATAATCTAAGTTATGATTTTTACTGTTTATTTTTTTAGAAAAAAAAGTTATTATGATAATTAATATAATTAATTTTACTAATTTAAATTTCATTTTATTTTATATTAACAAACTTATATAGTTTATATATATTATTTATAGGTTAATATATTGATAATTAATAAATGTCGATATGAATGTATTTTTAAATAAAAATGTTTTCTTTAATGTTAAGATAATATATTTTATTGTATTCTTAGTGTCTTTTTGTGAATCATTATTTTTATTAAGTTTTGTTTTGCCTACTAGTATAATTGCGTTTTTTTTTAGTTTTTTAGTAGGTAGTAAAATAATTAATTTATATTATATTTATATAATTAGTTATTTAGGATGCATTATAGGAGATATATTATCTTATTATATAGGTAAATGTTTTTCTGTAAAGTATTTATATACTATTAAGAATTGGTTATTGAAATATTCACCTAGTAGTAAAAAAGTATTTTTTTTATTTAAGAGATACATATTTTTAACTATTTTATTTGGTAGATTTATTAGTCCTATAAGACCTTTTATTTTGTTTATTGCGGGTTTATTAAATATTCCTTTTAAAAAAATCATATTTCCTTGTGTGATTAGTGTTATGTTATGGTTAAGTATATATTTTTTTTTAAGTATATTTGCGAAAGTTATTTTAAATATTACTAATAATTTATTGTTTAATATATATTTAATATTTTTAATATCTCTTATAATAATATATATTTTTTTACTATATAATTGGTTAATTAATATAAATTTTTTTTTTAAAGGTGTAAATAATTTAAAATTTAAAAGAAATATATACATATATATGCTATCTTTTTTGTTTTTTATGATATTATATATAACTTTTATTATTATTAATTGTCCATTATTTTATAAAATATTATTATTATTTTTGCAATTTTTAAGATAAAAGTTTTTAAAAAAATAATCTTTTTTCACCTTTACCATAAATGTTTATAATACATCGTGAACAAATATGATGTTTTGGAGATATGTTTTTGACATAATGCCAACATCTATTACATTTTATGCTGTTAATTTTTTTAAATTTTATTACGAAGTTGTTTTTTTTGTGTTGTTTTAATATAAAGTCTGATATTATGAAAAAATATTTTAATTCATGTTGAAATATTTTTATTTTATGAAAAGTTTTTTTTGTAACATATAAAGTTATTTTGCTTTCTAGAGAAGAAAATATTACTTGTTTTTTTTTTTTTTTTTCTATGATTTTATTTATTTTCTTTTTAACAAACATTAATATTTTCCACACTTTATAATTAGTAACATTATTTTCATAGTTATTAGGAAAATTATTATACCATTTTTCTATAAATATAGATTTTGTTTTATTTTTTTGTGGAATATATTCCCATATTTCTTCAGCGGTAAATGATATTATAGGTGCAATCCATCTAGTTATAATTTGAACCAGAATCCATATAGTTGTTTGAGCACTGTAAAAAGGTAAAGTGTTTTTTTTTATTATATATTTTCTATCTTTTATTATGCTAATATATAAATTACTTAATTTTTTGTTACAAAAATTTATTATTTCTTTTGTAATTTGACAAAATTTATATTTTTTATATAAAGAAACAATTTTTTTTTGTGTTTTGTATGCTTGATAAATAATCCATTTATCTAATAGTATCATATTATTAAATTTTATGAAATCTTTAATGTTGTCAAAATTTTCTAAGTTAGATATTAAAAATTTCATTGTATTTCTAATTTTTCTATAAGAATCTATAGTTCTGTTAATAATTTCATTTGAAATATTTATTTCATTATGATATTCAGTAGAAGCTATCCATAATCGTAATATGTCTGCTCCAAATTTATTAATAATAGAATTTGGTTTTATAACATTACCTAAAGATTTAGACATTTTATTACCTTCACCATCTACTACGAATCCGTGGGTAATAATTTTTTTACAGGGTATGCCATTATTAATTGCTGTATTAATAATTATAGAAGACATAAACCATCCTCTGTATTGATCTGACCCTTCTAAATATAAATTTGATTTTTTATTTTTCAAAAATTTAGGATTCATAATGGAAAAACATGTAGAACCTGAATCAAACCAAACATCAAGTATATCTGTGACTTTTTTGTAGTTCTTATAATCTTTAATTAATTTACTTAGTTTTATCTTAAACCAAAAATTAGGTCCTTTTTTTTTTATTTTCTTTATGATTTTTTTTAGTATTGTGTTAATTTTAGGATGTATTTTTTTAGTTTTTTTATGTATAAGTAATGGTAAAGGTGTTCCCCACGATCTTTGTCTAGATATACACCATTCTTGTCTATCTATTATCATTTTTTTTATTTTATTATATCCCCATTCAGGAATCCATTTTATTTTTTTTATATTATTAAGTATGTTTTTTTTTATTTTATGAATATTTATAAACCATTGTGAAGTAGAACGTATTATAATTTTTTTTTTATGTCGCCAACAATATGGGTATTTATGTGGTATGTTTTTTATAAAAAGTAATGTTCTGTTATTTTTTAACTCTTGAATTATATATTTTGTTGCTTTTTTTATATTTACACCTTTTATTTTAGGAATATATAAATAATCATTATATTTACCTTGACTATTAATAAGATTAATACCTTTTAAATTATATTGTTGTGAAATGTTATAATCTTCTTGACCGTGTTCTGATGCTATATGAGTGATGCCTGTACCTTTATCTTTTTTTATATAATTATGTATTATTATAGGTATTTTTATTTGAGATATGGGATGATTAACAAATACATTCTTTATTTGATACCCTTGGAAACAATGTAATTCTGTTATTTTTCTAAAAATTTTTGTTAAAAATTTTTTTTTATTTTGTAAAACAACTAAGACTCTGTTTTTTTTTGTTTGGTAAAGAGCATATATGAATTTAGGATGTAAAGCAATAGCACAATTACCTGGTATACTCCAAGGTGTTGTAGTCCAAACAATGAATTCTATACTTTTATTTTCAAAGAAGTTATTATTATTACACCCTATGTTTTGTAAAAAGTTGTTTTTATTTTGAACAACAAATGTTATATATAAAGATTTTGATTTTATTTTTTGATATTCTATTTCTGAATCAGCTATTGAAGATTTACATTGGATACACCAATTTGTAGGTTTTTTTTTTCTTTTTATTAATTTTAATTTAATAAGTTTATTAATTATCTTAATAGTATTTGCAATAGTTTTGTAGTTCATTGTTTCATAATGTTTATTCCAATTAGTTAATATTCCTAATCTATAAAATTCTTTTTTTTGTTTTTTTATTTGTTGTTTTGCGTATTTATAACAAAGTTTTCTAAATTTATTATTTTTAATATTAAAAGTATTATATTTTTTTTGTATTTCTAATTCTATTGGTAAACCATGACAGTCCCATCCTAAATAATAAGAAACATTCATATTCATAAAAATTTTAGATTTTATAATAATATCTTTTAATATTTTATTTAATGTATGTCCTAAATGAATATTTCCGTTAGCATATGGTGGTCCATCATGTATGATAAATATTTTCTTTTTATTTCTTTCTTTTTTTATTAATTTATATAAATTAAGGTTTTTCCATTTTTTTATTATTCTAGGTTCTAAATTTTTTAAATTACCTTTCATTGGAAATGCTATTTGAGGTAGATTAATAGTTGTATTAAAATTTTTGTTCATATTATTTTATTTTTTATATTAATAACAAAATATTGTATATTATTTATTATTTTGATTGATTATTTCTGATAGAATTAATCTCTATATTAAATTTTAAATTAAAATAATTCAATTATTTTATTTATGTTAGTTGATATTATTTGGTATGTACCATATATCATGTATATACGTTTTAGATTTTTGTAATTTTAATAGAGAGAGAGAGGTTAATAAAATGGGTAGAATAATTGGAATTGATCTTGGTACTACTAATTCCTGCGTAGCTGTTATGGAAAATAATAAAGCTAAAGTTTTAGAAAATGCTGAAGGTGATCGTACTACTCCTTCTGTTGTTGCTTATACTTTAGAAGGAGAAATTTTAGTTGGTCAACCAGCTAAAAGACAAGCTATTACTAATCCTAAAAATACTTTATTTGCAATTAAAAGGTTAATTGGACGTAAATTTAGTGATTCTGAAGTACAACGTGATGTTAATATAATGCCTTATAAAATAATTTCAGCTAATAATGGTGATGCTTGGATAGAAGTAAAAAGTGATAAATTATCACCTCCTCAAATTTCTGCTGAAGTTTTAAAAAAAATGAAAAAAACAGCAGAAGATTATTTAGGTGAAAAAATTTCAGAAGCTGTTATTACTGTTCCTGCATATTTTAATGATACTCAAAGACAAGCTACAAAAGATGCTGGTCGTATTGCTGGATTAAATGTTAAAAGAATAATTAATGAACCTACTGCTGCTGCTTTAGCTTATGGTTTAGATAAATCAAAAGGAACTAATGTTGTAGCGGTTTATGATTTAGGTGGTGGAACTTTTGATATTTCTGTTATTGAAATTGATGATGTTGATGGAGAAAAAACATTTGAAGTATTAGCTACTAATGGTGATACACATTTAGGAGGAGAAGATTTTGATAGCAGAATTATCAATTATTTAGTAAGTGAATTTAAGAAAAATTATAACTTAAATTTAAATGATGATGCTTTAGCTATGCAAAGATTAAAAGATGCAGCAGAAAAAGCAAAAATAGAATTATCATCAACTCAGCATACAGAAATTAATTTACCTTATATTACAGCTGATAGTAGTGGACCTAAGCATTTGAATATTAAATTAACTAGAGCTAAATTAGAATCTTTAGTTGAAGATTTAATAATTAAATCTATAGAACCTGTCAAAATTGCATTAAGAGATGCTAAATTAAATGTGTCAGATATTAATAATGTTATTCTTGTAGGTGGTCAAACTAGAATGCCTTTAGTACAAAAAAAGGTTACTGATTTTTTTGGTAAAAAACCTCGAAAAGATATAAATCCAGATGAAGCTGTAGCTATTGGTGCAGCTATACAAGGTGGGGTATTGTCAGGTGATGTTAAAGATATATTACTTTTAGATGTTACACCTTTATCTTTAGGAATAGAGACTATGGGTGGTGTTATGACTGTTTTAATAAACAAGAATACTACTATTCCTACAAAGCATAGTCAAGTATTTTCTACAGCAGAAGACAATCAACCTTCAGTAACTGTACATGTTTTACAAGGTGAACGTAAAAGAGCATTAGACAACAAATCTTTAGGTCAATTTAATTTAGATGGTATACAGCCAGCTCCTAGAGGTGTTCCTCAAATAGAAGTTACTTTTGATATAGATGCAGATGGTATTTTACATGTTTCAGCTAAAGATAAAAATACAGGAAAAGAACAAAAAATTACTATTAAAGCATCATCAGGTTTAAATGAAAATGAAATTAATCAAATGATCAAAGATGCTGAGTTAAATATTGAACAGGATAAAAAATTTGAAGAGTTAATACAAGTTCGTAATCAAGCTGATCATTTAATACATAGTACTCGTAAACAGATAAATGAATTAGGTGATAAGTTACCTTTAGCTGAAAGAGAAAAAATAGAAAAATCTTTAAATAATTTAGAGCAATCATCTAAATTAGAAGATGTAAATATGATAAACAATAATATTCAAGAAGTAATAAATTTATCTAGCAAATTAATGCAATTTGTTAATAAAGATAATGCTAACAACACTCATAATAATACAAAAGATAACAAAATTAAAGACAAAGATGTTGTAGATGCTGAATATGAAGAGGTTAACAAAGATAATAAAAAAAAATAACATTTAATTTTTAATAAAGGTTGTGTAATGGTAAATAAAGATTATTATGAAATTTTAGGTGTTTCTAAAAGTGCTGAGATACAAGAAATTAAACGAGCTTATAAACGTTTAGCTATGAAATATCATCCTGATAGAAATAGAGGTAATAAAATTTTTGAGGAAAAATTTAAGGAAATTCAGAAAGCATATGAAGTGTTAAGTGATCCTAAGAAAAAAAGTATGTATGATCAATATGGACATTCTGATTTTGACAATGTATCTCGTGATAATGATTTTGCTTCTGGATTTCATACCACAACAGATTTTAGTGATGTTTTTGGGGATGTTTTTGGAGATATATTTGGTTCAACAAGTGCTAAAAAAAAACATAGTAAAGCAGAGGGATCTGATTTACTATGTAAATTAAAATTAACTTTGGAAGAATCTGTTTTTGGAACTGTAAAAAATGTAAAAATTAATGTTATTCAAAAATGTAGTGTTTGTCGTGGTAGTGGAAGTAGATTAGGTACAGAACGTCATATTTGTTCTACATGTCAAGGTCAAGGTAATGTACATATGCAACAAGGATTTTTTACTATACAACAAACTTGTCCTACATGTCATGGAGAATGTTATGTTATAAATGATCCATGTTATATATGTAGAGGTAATGGGAAAGAAAAATCTTTTAAAAATTTCTCTATAAAAATACCTGGTGGTGTTAATGATAATGATCGTATTAGATTAATAGGTAAAGGTCATTATGGAGGTTATGGTTTTAAAAATGGTGACTTATATATAAAAGTAAAAGTTAAGAAACATAATATTTTTGTGCGTGATGGTAATAATTTATTATGTAAAGTGCCTATTAATTTTGCTATGGCTGCTTTAGGTGGAGAAATTGAAGTACCAACTTTATATGGTAAAATAAAATTAAAAATACCTTTAGAAACGCAAACAGGAAAAATTTTTCGAATTAAAGGTAAAGGGATTAAATCTATAAAGAATAATGTTTATGGTGATTTACTATGTGAAGTATATGTAGAAACACCAATTAATTTAAATAATTATCAAAAACAGTTATTACGTAATTTAGGTTTTAGTTTGTTTGGATATAGTAGCTATGAAAAAAATAATATTAAATCAAAAAATTTCTTTAATCGTGTTAAAAGATTTTTTGATAACTTAGCTAATTAAAAATTTAGTTTTTAAGTTTATTTATGTAATTAAATTTAAATATTTATAAATATTTTTATAATTGAAAAATTTCCTTTCTTTAAGAAAGGAAATTTTTATTTTTTATAAATAGGATATTTTTTACATATTTTTTTTATTTTTTTTTTTATGTGATTAATTATGTTTTTATTTTTAATGTTATGCAGTATATTACATATATATTTTGTTATTTTTAAAGTTGTTTTAGTTTTGATTTTTCTTCTTGTAATTGCAGAAGTACCTATTCTTATGCCTAATTCGTGCTTGTAAGATGTATTATGAGGTATAAAATTTTTATTTACATTTATATTAGCTAATGATAGTTGTTTTTCAGCTGTTAAACCCGATATATTTTTATTACGTAAATCTATTAGGAATAAATGATTTTGTGTGCCATTAGAAACAATGTTAAAGTTTTGTTTTTTAAATTCTTTAACCATAGTTTTAGCATTTTTAATGACTTGTTTTTGATAGTTTGTAAATTTTTTAGTTGCTGCTTCTTTTAAAGCTATAGCTTTAGCTGCTATAATATGCATAAGAGGCCCTCCTTGTATTTGTGGAAATATTGATTTATTAATTTTTTTAAATAATTTTTTATTATGTTTATTCAAAAGAATTAAACCCCCTCTGGGACCAGCTAAAGTTTTATGTGTAGTACTAGTAACTATATGAGCATACTTTATTGGGTTAGGATATAAATTTGCAGCTATTAAACCAGCTACATGAGCTATATCAACCATAAGAAAAGAATTATATTGATTACTTATTTCTCTAAATAATTTCCAATTACATACTTGGGAATATGCAGAAAACCCTGCTATTATCATTTTAGGTTTATGTTTTTTAGCAAGATATTCTATATAGTTATAATCTATTTTTCCTTGACTATTTACACCGTATAACTTAGCATTGTACAATTGCCCTGATATATTAATTTTGGAACCATGTGTTAAATGTCCACCATGTGTTAATTTCATACCTATAATTTTATCTTTAGGTTTTAACAATGCATTAAATACTGCAAAGTTAGCTTGTGAACCTGAATGGGGTTGTACATTAACATATTTAGCCTTGAATAATTTTTTAGCTCTTTTTATAGCTATTTTTTCTATTTTATCTATATATTTACATCCACTATAATATCTTTTTTTTATATATCCTTCAGCATATTTATTAGTTAATATTGATCCTTGTGCTTTCATTACATTTATACTTGCATAATTTTCAGATGCAATAAGATTAATAGTGTTTTCTTGTCTTTTTTTTTCTAATTTAATAAAATTAAAAATTTTGTCTTGTTTTTTTTTCATTATATTTATATTTTTAATATTTTTTAAAAATTTTTATTTATATTTTTTAGTTAAGTAAAAATTAATATATATATAAATATTAATAATATTTATGTAAAATAAAAATAATAATATTTAAATTAATACAATATTATTTCAAATTTAATATAAAATTATTATAAAAAATAAATTTTTATTTTTTTTAATTTATAATTTTTTATTATTTTTTATAATATGTAAAATATATATATTTATTTTAGTATAAATTTTACAAAAAAATATAACGTTTATTTAAATGTATAGAATATTTTTTAACATTATATATATTAATATTTATTAACATTATTTATGTTGTAAAATTAGTTTTTTAGTTAAGTTTATTTTAGATTAAATTAAATATTTTGTTTGGGTAAAAAGATGAAATCATATTATTTTACTTCAGAATCTGTGTCAGAAGGTCATCCTGATAAAATTGCTGATCAAATTTCTGATGCTATTTTAGATAAAATTATTATACAAGATAAATATGCTCGTGTAGCATGTGAAACTTATATAAAATCTAATATAGTTGTTGTAGGAGGTGAAATTACAAGTCATGCTAATATTAATATAAATAATATTGTTAAAAATACATTAAAAAACATTGGTTTTACTAAAGAAAGTATAGGTTTTGATATTAATTGTTGTTCTATTTTAAATATTATTAACAAACAATCTGTAGATATTAATTTAGGTATAAAAAAAAATAATTTTTTAAGTCAAGGAGCAGGTGATCAAGGTATTATGTTTGGTTATGCTACTAATGAAACTAAATATTTTATGCCTGCACCTATTGTTTATGCACATCGTTTATTATTAAAACAATCTAAATTAAGAAGAAACAATATTTTGCCTTGGTTAATGCCAGATGCTAAAAGTCAACTTACTTTCCGTTATTTAAACAATAATATTGATTACATAGATACTGTTGTATTTTCTACCCAACATATTGATGGAATAGATTATAATTATTTAAAACAAGCTATTATGTCTCAAATTATTCTAACTGTTTTACCTAAAAAATGGTTAAATAAAAAAACAAAATATTTTATTAATCCTAGTGGAAGATTTGTTATTGGTGGTCCTATATGTGATTGTGGTTTAACTGGAAGAAAAATTATTGTTGATACTTATGGGGGCATGGCTAGACATGGTGGGGGTTGTTTTTCAGGTAAAGATCCTACAAAAATAGATAGATCAGGTTCTTATATGGCTAGATATATAGCTAAAAATATTGTTGCTGCTAAGTTAGCTGATAAATGTGAAATTCAATTATCTTATGCTATTGGATTATCTCAACCTACTTCTCTTATGATTGAAACTTTTGGTACTGAAAAAATATCTTTATTAAAATTATATAATTTAGTTAATAAAGTTTTTGATTTAAGACCAGGAAGTATAATAAAAAATTTAAATTTATTACAACCTATATACACTAAAACATCTGTATATGGTCATTTTGGAAGAAAAGAATTTCCTTGGGAAAAAATAGATAAAATACATATTTTAAAAAAACTTTTATAATGAACAAAATAATTTTATCATATATTTTGCTTTAGGATAACAAACTTTTATATTGATAGGTTTTTTTATAATTTTTAATATTATTTTTTTTAATTGATAATTATTTGTGATGAATAATGTTTTTTTATGTTTTTGAGAAATAAATTTTTTTTTTATTAAATTTAAAGTAATAATTTTATTTTTTTTTTTTTTTATATTATATTTAAATATTTCTTGAGTATTTTTTTTTATTAAAATATATATTTTTTTTTTTAAATTTTTCAAATTTTTCATTATAATATCAAATGTTGACATTTTAATTATCTTAATTTTATTAAACTTTATTTTTATAACTTTTGATATTAAATAAGTTATTCTAATGTTTAAATTACTTCCTGGCCCTTTATTAATTAGTATTTTATTTATTTTGTTAATATTTATATGATTGAATATAAGGAAATCTTTTATCAATGGTATAATCTGTTTGTTTTTATTTTTAGAAAATATATATTTTGTGTGTATTTTCTTTTTGTGAAATAATGCAATTGAATGTAAATCTGTGGATGTTTCAAGTGCTAAAATATTATTTTTCATTTCAAATATTGTATTTTAAAAAAGTTTAATTTAAATAATATGATAAAAAAAAAATTAAATTTATTGGGTTTTAATAAAAAAATGCTACAAGAATTTTTAGTAAAAGTAAAGATTAAAAAATATGTAGCTCATCAAATAATAAATTGGATATATAAATATTATTGTTTTAATTTTTTTGATATGACAGATATTAGTTTAAATTTCAGAGAAAAATTAAATTATTATTTTTGTATAAATTTACCTAAAGTGGTAAAAATATTTTTTTCAAATGATGGTGTAGTAAAGTGGTTAATAATGTGTGGTATAGGATATTATATTGAAGTTGTATATATTCCTCAAAAAAATAGAAATACTGTATGTATTTCAACTCAAATAGGATGTAACATGAGTTGTTCTTTTTGTGAAACAGGAAAACAAAAATTAAAACGTAATTTAGATATATCTGAAATTATTGGACAACTATTAATTGTTTCTGTTTTTTTAAAAGAAAAATATAATAAATATATTACTAATATAGTAATTATGGGTATGGGTGAACCTTTGTTAAATTTTGATAATGTAATAACCTCTATAAATTTTATTTTAGACAAGGATATGTTTAATATTTCTAAAAGGAAAATTGTGTTGTCTACTTCAGGAATAGTTCCTGCTATATATAAATTAACAAATATTGTAGATATTGTTTTAACAATATCATTACATGCTTCTAATAATTTGTTGAGAAATAAACTTATGCCTATAAACAAAATTTATAACATAGATATGTTGTTAAAATCTGTTTGTTATTATGTTGCTAAAAATAAAGCTAATAGAGGAAAAGTAAATATAGAGTATCTTATGATAGATAAAGTAAATGATTCTATAAAAGAAGCTTATGAATTAGTTAATTTATTAAAAAATATTCCTAGTAAAATAAATTTAATTCCTTTTAATAAAGTTAGTAATTCTTTGTATAAAAGAAGTTATTATAACAATATTTTATTATTTAATGAAATTTTAATTAATAACCATATTTTTTCTTATATTCGAAAAAGTAGAGGATTAGATATACAAGCATCTTGTGGCCAACTATCTGGTTTATTGATTAATTAAATTAATTTTATTTATAAGTTATTTACATATTTTTAAAAGTTGAAATTTGTTAAATGTATGAGTGTTTGAAAAATGAAAATTTTAAAAGGAATGCATGATTATTTTGGAAAAAATTTGTTTATTTTTAATAATATAGAAGAACACATAAAGAAGGTAATAAATAGTTATAATTTTAAAGAAATAAAATTTCCTATCTTAGAAGAAACTTCTATTTATAGGAAATTAATTGGTGAACATACTAATTTAATTAAAAAAGAAATGTATTCTTTTTATAATCATAATGGTAAAAGTATAAGTTTACGTCCTGAAGGAACTATAAGTTGTGTTAGAGCTTATATTGAAGGTAAATTATTTTTAAATAATTTTTTACAAAAATTATGGTATATTGGTCCAATGTTTAGATATGAAAATCCTCAAAAAGGTAGGTTTCGTCAATTTCAACAATTTGGTTTAGAAATTTTAGGTTCCAATGATATTAATATTGATTTAGAATTAATACTAATTATTAAAAGATTATGGCAGGAATTTGATATTCTTAACAATTTAGAATTAAAAATTAATTTTTTAGGTAGTTTAAAAGATAGAAATAAATATATTAAAGATTTAATTTTTTTTTTAAATAAACAGGGTTTTTTTAAAAAGAATTATATAAATATTAATAATCCTATAAGATTATTAAACAGTAAAAATGAAAAAATAGTAAATATATTAAAGAACTTTCCTAAAATAAATGAGTATTTAAATAAAGAATCTTTGAAAAAATTTCGTATTTTATGTAATAAATTAAATTTATTTAAGATAAATTTTACTATAGATTATAATCTTCTTCGTGGTTTAGATTATTATAATGATTTTGTGTTTGAATGGATTAGTAAAGATTTAAATTTTACTGTATGTGCTGGTGGTAGATATGATCAATTAGCACGTAATTTATCTAATTTTAATTTACCTGGTGTTGGTTGTGCTATAGGTATAGAACGTTTGTCTATTATTTTAAATTTTTATAAAAAAAATTTTTTTTTAATTGATAATAGTATTATTGATGTTTATATTATATCTTTTAAAAACGATAATGCAAAAACATTAAGCATTAAATTAACAGAAGATTTAATTAATTTAAAAATAAAAAATATTAGAGTATATAATGATCAAGGATATTATAAAAATATTAGTAAAAAAATATTAAGTATTTTGAAATTAAATGTACATTTACTTGTAATTATAGGTGAAAGAGAAATTAAAGAAAAATTTATTACTATCAAAGATTTATTATTAAATAAACAAAATAAAGTTTCATATAATGAAGTTATTAAATTTATTAAAAATATTTTAGATTAAATATTAGTGTAAATATATTAAATAAAAAAATTTAAATATAAAATGTTTTCTTTAGCTATCATTGGCAATGTTAATGTAGGAAAAACCAGTTTTTTTAATAAATTAATTGATAATAATTATTCTTTCATATCAAAAAAATTTGGTTTTTCTCAAGATTTTCATTATGGTATATCATCTTTTTTTAATAAAAGATTTTGTTTTTGTATAGATGTATGTGGTTTTTTTGATTTTAATTTTTTGAAACACAAAAATATTAAATCATTTAATGCAATAATAAACTATAATAGAAAAAGATTTATTGTTTTATTAAAAAAAGTAGATTTAGTATGTTTAATTGTAGATGTTACACTAGGTCTATCTTTGAATGATACTATTATATGTGATTTTTTAAGAAAAAAAAATAAACATTTTATTATTATTGTTAATAAAATAGATTTATTAAAAAATAATGATATAGATTATAAAACATCTATTTTTTATTCTTTAAGAAGTTATTCTTTATTTAAATTATCTATTACCAAAAATTTAGGTTTTTCTGAGATTAAAAGTTATATTTTTAATAGTAAAATAAAATATTCTATGATTAAGAAAGATAAATTTTTACATATTAAAAACATGATTAATTTGTCTATAAATTTAAATGTTTATGTTTATTACATATTAAGATATTTAAAAAAAAATTTGAATAAGAATAAATTAAATAAATATTTGTTAGATTATTTAAAAAAAAAAGTTTGTGGTTTTATTAAAATGGTTGTTTTAGGAAAACCTAATGTAGGTAAATCTACTTTTTTAAATTCATTATCTAAAAAAAATAATATTGTTGTATCTGATCAGAAAGGTACTACACAAGATTTTATTTTTTTAAATTTATTTCAAAATAAAAGTAGTTTTGTTATTTCTGATAGTCCCGGTTTATATAATAAAAGTTTTTTTTTAAGTAAAAAAATGTTGAACATGTTTTTGTTGTTTTCTGTGTTTATATATATGGTGGATATTAACTATGGTTTATGTAAATATGATTTATATATAATTAATTTTTTATTAAAAAAAGGTAAAGCTGTTATTTTAATTTTTAATAAATGTGATAAAATTTTAAATTTTAAATATATTTTATACAAAAATTATTTAACAAAAAGATTTAATTTTATTAAAAATGTAAAAATATTTTTTATTTCAGCTTTAAATTTATCAAAAAATGAAATTTTATCTTTTTTAAAATTTATTTATAAAAATTATTTTTTTTTATTTCATAAGAAAATTAATAGTACTTATTTAACTAATCTTTTAAAAAAAGCGAATGATAATTATTGTTTAGAAAATGATGCATTATGTTTTTTTAAATTAAAATACGCCCATATTGGAAATTATTATCCTTTTACTATTATAATTCATGGTACAAATATTAAAAATTTGAATAAGTCTTATATAAGATATTTAACTAATTTTTATATAAAAAATTTGTCTTTAATAGGTTTTTATATTAAGATAGTAATTAAAGATATAAGAACTAAATTTGTGATAAAATAAGTTTTGACAATCGCTGTTAATTAAAATAATGTTTTAAATTAATAGAGGAAAGTCCGGGCTCTATAGGATAAGATACCAGTTAATAGCTGGAAAAATATTTTTATATTTTTATGAAAAGTGCAACAGAAAATAACCGCCTTTTGTTGTTTGAGAGGTAAGGGTGAAAAAACATTGTAAGTATATGTTTATTAATATAGTAATATATTAGTAGTGTAAACTCTATCTGGAGCAAGGTTAAACAAAATTATATATATCTATAAATAATAATTTATAGTTAATTATATTTATCCGTATATATATATATTAATTTTGGGTGAACCGCTTAAGTTAATAAGTGATTATTAATTTAGATAAATGATTGTCTTGCTAAATAAGCAAACAGAACCCGGCTTATAAAACTCTTTTTATTAAGGTTTTAGTTATCTTCCAATAATTCCATAGTTTTATAATATTTTTTATGTATATTTTAAATATTTTGTTTCTTTTTATTAAAAAAAAAAGTATTATACCTGTGGTTAAAACAATTATAGTTTTATATTGTTTTATTTTATTTATAAAATAGTTAATATTACTAATTTTAGTAGTAAAAATTTCAAGATCGTTTGTAAGATTGTCTCTTTGTTGGTTTATTTTGTAAAATATTTTTTGATATTTTTTAGTCATTTTTATTTTGGAACAAATTTAAAAAGATTTTTTTGAAAGTGTCTTTGTCTTTATTAAGTTCTGTTAAGGTTATATGAAATATATTTGTGTTTTTAGTATATATATATAAGTATAATATAAAAAATATTAATAAAATTATATTAAGCAATATACTTATATTAGTTTTAATTAAAGCATTGTTTATTTTAAAATATAAAAACACAAGGTTCATAAAATTCTTTACAAAGAACAATATAAGTAAAGATATAATTTGGGTAACACAAAAAATTATTATTATTTTTTTTTTTATTTCTTGTATTTCATAACTTAAAAGTTTAATTCTAGTTTCAAACATATTGAATATATTTAAGATGATTTTTTTACTTATGTTAAATATATTTTTTTTTTTTAGTTTCATATAAATATTGTTTATATTTATGTTGAATATGATTGTTTATATAACATAATTTTTTATACATAATTTATTTATTTTATTTTAAAATAAATAAATATTATTTCAATGTTTTATTTAATAAAATTTTAAATTTAATTTTTATAAATTATAAAACACAAAAATGTTAAAAATTTTTAATAGTTTTAATCATAAAAAAGAAATATTTCAACCTATTTGTAAAAAATATGTACATATATATGTGTGTGGTGTTACCTTATCAAATTACTGTCATATAGGTCATGGTCGTACTTTTTGTTTTTTTGATATTTTAATAAGATATTTAAATTATTTAGGTTATAAATGTAAGTATGTACGTAATATTACTGATGTATATGATAATAATATTAATAATTTTAATACGCAATATCAAGATTTTCATGTTAATAATAAGTTATTTGATTTAATGTTTTCTTCAATGTGTGATAATTTTAAACTTTTAAATATTAAAAAACCTAACTTTGAACCTAGAGTAACTGAACATATTGATTTGATAATATCAACTATTTTGTTACTTATAAAACATAAACATGCTTATATTGCTCATAATGGTGATGTTTGTTTTAAAATAAAAAGATCATATTCTAGTTATTTTTTAAAAAATAGAAAAGTTAAAATAAAAGATAGTTTTGTTTTATGGAAATTAAACAAGAAATTTAATACTGTAGGTTGGAGTTCTCCGTGGGGTTTTGGTAGACCAGGTTGGCATATAAGTTGTGTTGTTATGAGTAGTAAATATTTGTTTCACAAAATTGATATTCATGGTGGTGGATCAGATTTAATTTTTCCTCATCATGAAAATGAATTTTTACTATTTAAAAATTTATTTAATAATAATGTTGTGAATTATTGGATTCATACGGGAATGGTATTAAATGATAATGAAAAAATGTCTAAATCTAAAAATAATTTTTTTTTATTGAGAAATTTATTAAAAAAATATCATCCTGATGTAATTAAATATTTTTTGATGTCTACACATTATAGAAAAAATTTGTTTTTTAAAGAAGAAAGTTTGTTACATGCTAGTTCAGTTATTACTAAACTTTATTTAATTTTAGAAGATTTTAATTTACAATTACATTTATCTGAAAAAGATTTAATAAATTTTAAAGATTTTGATATTGATTTTCGTAATTTTATGAACAATGATTTAAATGTTCCTAGAGTTTTTTGTTTATTTTTTGATATGGTTAAAGAAATTAAAATATTAAAAGAAAAAAACTTTTTATTAGCTAATAAATTAGTTATAAAAATGCTTTCTTTAGCCAAAGTGTTGGGATTTTTAAATAAAAATAAAAAAAATTATATAAACACAAAAAACAATTATTTTATTAAAATTTACCATTTACTTAATCTACGAGAAATGGCTCGCAAAAATGGTAATTGGAAAGAAGCTGATTTAATTAGAACGAAACTTTTAAAATTAAACGTTAGAGTTAAAGATTTTAAAAATAAAACTACATGGTATTTTAAGTATTAATTTAAGATAATTAAATATCTTATGTATATTTTTTTTTATAAATTTTATATATATTATATAATAGCATACCTATAGTTATAGGACCTATTCCTTTTGGAACAGGAGTAATATATTTAACTTTGTTTAATACCTTTTTATAATTAATATCTCCTATAATTTTATTGCCTATCTTATGAATACCTATATCAATTATAATAGATTTTTTCTTTATCCATTTTTTAGGGAAAGCGTTGTTTTTACCTATAGCTGTAATTAATAAATTTGCTCTTTTAATATGTTTTTTTTTATATTTATGTTTAGTATTTATATCAATTAATGTAACTGTTAATCCCTTTTTTAATAATTCTATACCTACAGGTTGACCTACTAAATTAGAAGATCCTATAATAACACAGTTAAGTTTTTTAATGTTGATTTTGTAATATTTAAATAATGTTATAATTGCAGAAGAAATTGGAGATTTTATACAACAATCATTAATTATTGATTTGCCTACATTATAAGGATGTATTATATCTATATCTTTGTGATAATCTATTGTTTTAATTATTTTATAGTTTTTTAAATGTTTAGGCAAAGGAATTTGTATAAAAATACCGTCTATATATGTTTGTTTATTTAAATATTTAATAAAATTAATTATTTTAACTTCTGAAGTATTATTTTTGAAATAAAAAATTTTATAATTAATACCTACTAATTTAAAATTAATACATTTATTTTTTATGTATATATTTGATGCTTCATTATTACCTATGTTTATTATTACTATATAAGGTTTATTTTTTAATTTTAATTTATTTATTTTGTTTTTAACTTTTTTAACAATTTTTTGAAGAATATTACAACCAAAGAGTATTTTATTTTTCATGGTAAATTTTTATTGTTAATCTATCATATTAATGATAATATTAGCTTATACGCTCTTAGCTCAGTTGGATAGAGCAACAGCCTTCTAAGCTGTGGGTCACAGGTTCAAATCCTGTAGAGCGTGATTGTGTTAGTTGATACTTTTATATTTAAGATGTAAAAACTCGGACAGGTTCGAGAGAAAGCATCCGTATTACTATTTTAAATAATAAGTATTACTAACACGTTTTTATAATTAATTAAAAGGATAATTTTTAAGGGTAATTATAAGTACTTCAGTAATATTTTTCACAGTATATATTTTTATATGTTTTTTAATATTTCCAGGTATTTCTTTTAAATCTTTTTTGTTTCCTTTAGGAATAATTACGTGTTTAATACCTGCTCTCAAAGCGGCTAATAATTTTTCTTTTAATCCACCTATTGGTAATATATTACCATATAATGTAATTTCTCCTGTCATTGCTATATATGATTTAATTGGATTTTGGGTTAAAGCTGATATTAATGAAGTACATATAGCTATTCCAGCACTGGGTCCATCTTTTGGTATTGCACCTTCTGGTACGTGAATATGTATGTCATGGTGAAAGTAGAAATCTTTTTTTATTTTAAGTTGATTACTTAAAGATCTTGTAACTGTTAGTGAAGTTTTTATAGATTCTTTCATAACTTTTCCTAATGATCCAGTATATATTAATTTTCCTTTACCAGGAATATATTGTGATTCTATGATTAGTAAATCACCGCCTGCTTCAGTCCAAGCTAATCCTGTTACTTGACCAATTAAATTTTTTTTTTTGGCTATATTTAAAGATATTTTTTTTATTCCTAAATATTTTTTTAAATTTTTTCTGTTTATATTGATAGATTTTATTTTAGGATTTGTATATATTTTTTTAACTACTTTTCTACATATTTTTGCAATTTCTCTTTCTAAGTTTCTTACACCTGCTTCTCTCGTATAATATCTTATTATATGTTGAATAACATTATGATTGATTAATATTTCTTCTTTGTTTAAGTAATTATTTTTAATTTGTTTAGGTATTAAATATTTTTTGGCTATATTTACTTTTTCTTCTTCAGAATATCCTGATAATTTAATTATTTCCATTCTATCTAATAATGGAATGGGTATATTTGGAGAATTAGCGGTTGAAATAAACATAACATTTGATAAATCAAAATCTATTTCTATATAATGATCATTAAAAGCGCTGTTTTGTTCTGGGTCTAAAACTTCTAGTAGTGCTGATATTGGGTCTCCTCGTGAATAATCACTAGATATTTTATCTATTTCATCTAAAAGTAACAAAGGATTATTAACTTTACTTTTGATTATTTTTTGAATTATATTGCCAGGCATTGAACCTATATATGTTTTTCTGTGTCCACGTATTTCTGCTTCATCTTTTATTCCACCTAAAGATATTTTCATATATTTTCTACCTGTTGCTTTTGCAATAGATTTTCCTAAAGATGTTTTTCCTACACCAGGTGGACCAATAAAACATAATATTGGACTTTTATTTTGTGTAGAAGATCTATTTTGT
Organism: Candidatus Stammera capleta; assembly: GCA_036689325.1. Classification (GTDB taxonomy): domain Bacteria; phylum Pseudomonadota; class Gammaproteobacteria; order Enterobacterales; family Enterobacteriaceae; genus Stammera; species Stammera capleta_Y. The sequence goes on from CP144793.1 coordinate 94,777, forward strand.
ACAGCTAGGTATTCTAAAATTCTTTCTTTTACATGTTCTAATCCAAAATGATCTTTATTTAAAATATCTTTTGCTTTTTCTAAGTTTTTTTTTATTTTGGTTGTTTTATTCCAAGGTATTTGAATTATCCAATCTAAATAATTTTTTATTACTGCTGCTTCAGAAGACATAGAAGGCATTAGTTGTAGTTTTTTTAATTCTAATTTAATTTTTTTTTTAGCTTCTTTGGGTAAAGTAATTTTTTTAATTTTTCTTTTAAAAATATGGTATTCGAAATTTATATCTTTTTTTTGGTTAAGTTCTTTTTGAATAGCTTTTATCTGTTCGTTTAAATAATATTCTTTTTGAGTTTTACTTATTTGTTTTTTAACTCTGTCTCTTATTTTTTTTTCTATTTCTAAAATATTTATTTCTGTTTCTAAAGTAGTAATTAAATATTCTAATCTTTCATTAATATCTTCTATTTCTAATATATCTTGTTTTTTTGATAATTTTAAAGGTATATGTGAAGCTATTGTGTCAGTTAATTTTTCAATATTATTAATATTATTTAAAGATAAAAATATTTCTGAAGGTATTTTTTTATTTAATTTTAAATAATTTTCAAATTGGTTAAGTATTATTCTTTTTAAAATTTTTTGTTTTTTTTCTTTAATTTTTAAACAATTAAAAATTTTAATTGAGGCAATAAAAATTTTACCTTTATTTTTTAAATTAATTATTTTAGCTCTGTATAATCCTTCTACTAATATTTTAAATGTTCCGTCAGGTAATTTTAATATTTGTAAAACAGAAGAAACAGTTCCTACTGAAAAAAAATCTTTTGTATTTGGGTCATCTTTTGAAGATTTTTTTTGAGTAACTAACATAATTTTTTTATTTTCTTTTATTGCTTTCTCCAAACAAATTATTGATTTTTTTCTTCCTATAAATAAAGGAATAATCATATTAGGGTATACTACGATATCTCGTAACGGTAAAACTAGTATTTCACTGTCAGGAGATCTTTTTGAATGCATTTTTTTCTCCTTATAAAAGGTTAATAAATATATTACTTTTTAATTTTATATGTATTAAGTTAATATGGTTTGTTGTTTATTTTAAAATTACAGGGTTACTTTTATTTTTTATAAAATTTGTATTTATGATAATTTTTTTAATATTTTTCATAGATGGTATTTTGTACATTAATTCTAAAAGATTATCTTCTAAAATATTGATTAATCCTCTAGCACCTATATTTTTTTTTATACATTTACTTACTATTTTTTTAAGTGCATTTTTAGTAAATGAAAGTTTAATATTTTCTAATTGAAATAAATATTTATATTTATTTATTATGGAATTTTTAGGTTTAATTAAAATTTGTAATAGTTCATTTTTATTTAATGTTTTTAATTGACTTAATATTTGTAATCTTCCTACAAATTCAGGTATTAATCCAAAATTAATTAAATCTTCTGGTTCAATATTATTGTTGTTATAAATTTTATTAAATGATAAATTTTTGTTAAACCCTATTTTTGGTAGTTTATTTATTCTTTTTTCTATAATTTTTTCAATACCATAAAAAGTACCACCACATATAAATAATATGTTTTGTGTATTTACTTGTATATATTCTTGATCTGGATGTTTCCTACCTCCTTTAGGGGGAATATTAGCTATAGTACCTTCTATTATTTTTAGTAATGCTTGTTGTACTCCTTCCCCAGAGACATCTCTAGTTATAGAAACGTTATTAGTTTTTTTTGCTATTTTATCTATTTCATCAATATATATTATACCTTGTTGTGTTTTTTGAATATCAAAATTACATTTATATAATAATTTTTGTATTATATTTTCTACATCTTCACCTACATACCCTGCTTCTGTTAAAGTAGTAGCATCTGTAATTACCATTGGAATATTAAGTGTTTTTGCTATAGTTTGTGCAAATAATGTTTTACCACTACCTGTTGGTCCTATTAAAAGTATATTAGATTTATAATAATTATTTTTTTTTAAGGAATTTATTATTTTATAATGATTATATATACTAACAGAAAGTATTTTTTTAGTTTTTTTTTGTCCTATAATATAACTATCTAAAAAATTTTTTATATATTGAGGTGTTATTTTTTTCCAATTTAAGTTAATAGTAGTTTTATTTATGTTTAATATTTTGTTACACATATATATGCATTTGTAACATATATATCCTTTAGGACCATGAATAATATTATTTGTTTTTAAATTACCACAGAAACAACAATTTATATTTGTATTATTTTCTGTATTCATTTTATAAATTTTATATTTATTTAATTATTTTATCGATTAATCCATATTTTAATGCTTCTTTTGGAGATAAAAATTTATCTCTTTCTGTGTCTTGTTGGATTTTTTTGCGAGATTGACCTGTATGAATAGATAATAGTTTGATAATCTTTTTTTTGATTTTTAATATTTCTTTGGTATGTATTTCTATATCTGTTGCTTGTCCTTGAAAAGAACCCATAGGTTGATGGATCATAATTCGTGAATTTGGCAAACTAAATCTTTTGTTTTTTTTGCCTGCTGCTAATAAAAAAGCAGCCATTGAACATGCTTGTCCAACACATATAGTGTTTACTTGAGGTTTAACTAGTTGTAAAGTATCATATATACTCATTCCAGAGTGAACATAACCTCCTGGTGAATTTATATATAAAAAAATATCTTTTTCTTGATCTTCTGACTCTAAAAATAATAATTGAGCAATAACAATATTAGCTATTTGATCTTCAATTTTACCTATTAAAAAGACTATTCTATCTTTTAGTAATCGGGAGTATATATCATATGATTTTTCTCCATTTATATTATTTTCTGTTACTATAGGTATAAAAAAATTTTTTAATAACATGTTTTTACCTTTTATTTTTAAGAAAATACGTTATAAAATATGTAAGACATTATTTATCATGATTAATTTTATATTCTGATATATAGATTGTGTTAATAATACTATTAATTAATTTGTAACTATTTACATTGCAAAATTTTTTTGTAAGTTCAATGCTTTCATTAATTATAACTTTATAAGGTGTATTTTTGTTTTTTTTAAATTCATAAATAGCAATACTTAATATTATTTTTTCTATTTTACCTAAATATCTAACTTTTTTATAAGTATATTTTTTTATTATTAAATTAATATATTTTTTGTGTTTTATAATTCCTTTTACTAAATTTATAATGAAAGTAAAATCTACACTATTTTTGTTAAAATTTTTCAACAAAGATTGTGTTTCTTTGATTTTACAATATATATTTTTGCTTTTTAAAATTTTCCATGAATATATTACTTGTAAAATTATTTCTCGTGATTTTTTTCTTTTTATAAAGTTCAATTTATAACCATAAAATAAAGTTTTTATCTGTTATTTCTAAAAATTATTCTACCTCTTTTTGTATCATAAGGAGTTATTTCTACTATTACTTTGTCTCCTGTTAATATTCTAATATAGTTTTTTCTAATTTTTCCAGATATATGTGCTATTATACAATGATTGTTTTCTAACTTTACTTTAAATGTTGTGTTTGGTAAGGTTTGTGTAACTATTCCTTTCATTTCTATTGTTTTTTTATTCATTTTATATTACTTTATGTTTTTCTAAATATTTTTTTACATCAAAAGCAGCTATACATCCTGAAGAACAAGCTGTAATTGCTTGTTGATATAAATTATCTATTACATCTCCTGCAGCAAAAATTCCTTTAACATTAGTCATAGTTTTATAATATTTGTTATTACATTTGATATAACCTTTTTTATTTAAAGATATTTGTTTTTTAAAAATTTTAGTGTTTGGTTTTTGTCCTATTGCTAAAAATAATCCTTCTATTTTTATTTTTTTAAATTTTTTTGTTTTAAGTGATTGTATTTTAATACTTTTGATATTATTATTAGTAGTTTTATAAATTTTTTTAATTATTTTTTCTTTTAAAAAAAAGAAGTTTTTTTTATTTATTTTTGTATTTAGTTTTTTGATTAAGTAATATTCTGCTGTAAAATATCTTTTTCTGTGAATAAGATAAATTTTTTTAACAATTCTACTTAAAAACAACGCTTCTTCTATAGCGTGATTACCTCCTCCTACTATTGCTATAGTTTTGTTTTTGTAAAAAAATCCATCGCATGTTGCACAAGTTGAAATTCCTTTTCCATATAAATCTTTTTCGTAATTTATATTTAATCGGTTAGGATATGTTCCTGTTGCTATAATCAATGTGTTGGATGTATATATCTTTTTCTCACCTATTAATTGAAATGGTTTTTTGTTAAAATTAACTTTAATTATTTTATCTTTTATTATTTTTGTACCAAATTTTAACACCTGTTTTTTCATTCTTTCCATTAATTTTATACCTTTTATTCCTTTATATTCTCCAGGCCAATTTTCTATATTATTAGTTTTTATTAATTGACCACCTTCATGTGTTCCTGTAATTAATGTGGGATATAAATTATATCTTGATGAATAAATTGCTGCTGTGTATCCAGCAGGTCCAGAACCTATTATAATTAAATTTTTCATTATTTTACCTTTTTATTTTTATATTTTACAATATTATTCGTATATGTTAAATTAATTTTGTTTTTGTTTTAAGTGTAATTAATTAATATTGGGTATAATTTTTATGTTAAATATGAAATTATTGTTAAATGATGTATTTCTATATAAGAGTAAAATTAAGAAACGTTTTCCTCATTTTAATTATGAGATAACTTGGAATTTATACAAAAAATATAATTCTTTAAAGAAAGAAATTAATTATTTAAGAAAAAAACGTAATGTATATTCTAAAAATATTTCTGATTTAAATATTAAAGATAATATTAATATTATATTGCAGGTACGTAAAAAAGTTTCTTTAATAAGAGATAAAATTAAAGAAAAAACACAAAATTTAAATTCTTGTTTAGGAAAATTACAAGATAAATTATATGATATACCTAATATTGCTGATTGTGATGTTCCTATAGGATCTTCTGATAAAGATAATAAAATTATTTATAAATGGGGTGTAAAAAAAAATTTTTCTTTTAAAGTTATGAGTCATGTGAAACTAGGAGCTAAAAGAAGAGAGATTAATTTTGATGAATCTGTTTTATTAAGTGGTACTAAATTTTCTATAATAAAAGGTGCTATAGCTTGTTTGTATAGAGCTATTGGTCAATATATGCTTAACACGCATATTGACAATAATTATTGTGAGGTATATGTTCCATATATTATAAAAAATAGTTTGTTATATAATACTGGACAATTACCTAGGTTTTCTAAGGATATATTTTTTTTAAAAAAACATAACAGTGCTATTAAAGAAAATTTGTCTTTAATACCTACATCAGAAGTTTCTTTGGTTAATTTATTTCAAAATAAAATTTTAAATATTAAAGATTTACCAATTAAATTAGTAGCAAATACTCCTTGTTTTAGAGCTGAAGCAGGATCTTATGGTAAAAATAATAGAGGTTTGATAAGACTACATCAATTTGATAAAGTAGAACTTGTACAATTAGTTCATCCTAAAAAATCTTTAATAGCTTTAAATAATGTAACAAAAAATGCAGAATATATCTTAAAGAAGTTAAATCTTCCTTACAGAAAAGTTTTGTTATGTACTCATAATATGAGTTTTAGTGCTTCTAAAACTTATGATATAGAAGTATGGTCTCCAATAGATAATTGTTATTTAGAGGTTTCTTCTTGTTCTAATACTTCTACTTTTCAATCTTATAGAGTGAATACTTTTTTTTATGAAGACAATAAAAAAGTTTTTCCTCATATAATAAATGGTTCAGGGTTAGCTATTGGTAGAATTTTAGTTTTAATATTGGAAAATTTTCAAATAGAACGAGGTATAGTTAAAATACCTAAAGTTTTAAATAGATATATGAATGGGTTAAAGTATATAAAACATGATGATAATAATAACAAATATGTTTAATAAATTTTCTGTAGCACCTTTATTTAATTATACTGACAGTCATTGTAGATATTTTTATAGTTTATTTACAGATTATATTAAGGTTTATACAGGTATGGTTCATACTACTTCTTTTTTAAAGAATGTTAAATTAAATAAAATATATTCAAACTATATACAAAATATTGCTGTTGCTATTCAATTTAGTGGAAATAATCTAACACATTTATCTAAATGTGTAAAAATAGCAGAAAAGTTAAATTTTTCAGAAATAAATTTTAATTCTGGTTGTCCTTCTGCTAGAGCCAAAAATAGTAATTTTGGTCTTTATTTAATGTCAAAAAAACAAGTTATTATAGATTGTTTAAATTGTATTTCTGATAATCTTACTAATTCTAAAATTTTAATTTCTCTAAAACATCGTATAAGTTTGTTTAAAAGTGATTATTCTTGTTTATTAGATTTTGTTGGGGATATTTCTCATTATACTAAATGTAATTATTTTATTATCCATGCTTGTTATGGTACTAATTTAAGTAGAAAAGTGTCTTTTTTTGAATATAAATATAATTATGTTTATCTTTTAAAAAAAGACTTACCTTATTTAAAGGTTATTATTAATGGTGGTATAACTAATATTTTACAAGTGGATTATCATTTAAAATATGTAGATGGAGTTATGGTTGGGAGAGGTCTATATTATAGACCTTTGTTTTTGTTAGAAGTTGATTATTATTTTAAAAACATTATTAAATATCAAGATGTTGGTTTAATAAATAATAATATTGATAAATTTAAAGTAGCAAAAATTTTTACTTCATATAAAAAAAGAAACATTAATTTACGTGTAAAATATATTTTACAAAAAATGTATTATTATATAATTTTTAAAATAAAAGAAGGTGTTCATCCTCGAGTTATTTTAAAACATATACTCCATCTTTTTAGAGGTTTTCCTCATGCTAGTGTTTTAAGAAAAAATTTAATAAATATTACTTTATCTAATTTTGTTAAATTTAAAAATTATTTTGATTTTGAAGATTTTTTATTAAATTAATATTGTTAAAATTAATTTTTATTCATTTTTAGCAGTTTTAAAAGCTTCTCTCATAGTATTAAAACAATTTTTTCCTGTTAAATTTTGTTTTTTTTGTTTAACTATAATGATTAAATTAATTATACGATGTTTTTTATCTATAGATATTATTTTAGTTTTTAATATATTACTTGATTTAATATTTTTCAAAAAATTTTTAGGTACAGAATTAATATTCTGTATTTCAGTATGTATTCCTTCTTTAAGATTAATTTTTATTGAATTATTATGTATATGTATATGTTTAGGTTTTATTTTTAAAATATTATTGTTGTTGTATAATTTGATATATTTGTCTAATGGATCTTTTTTGAGTTGTTTAATACCTAAAGATATTCTTTCTCTTTTTGGTTCTATATGTAGTATACGAGTAGTAATTTTATCTCCTTTATTATAAGTTTTCTTTAGTTTTTTAGTATTACTTGGTGTCCATGATATATCAGAAGTATGAATCAAACCATCTATATGTCCTTTTAATTCAATAAATATTCCAAAATCAGTTATTGATTTAATTTTACCTGTAACCTTATCTCCTTTTTTATATTCTTGAGAAAATATTTTCCAAGGATTGGGTTTACATTGTTTGACACCTAATGAGATTCTTCTTTTTTCTTGGTTAATATTTAAAATTATTGCTTCTATTTCATCACCTATATTAAATATTTTAAAAGGATTAATATTTTTGTTTACCCAATCTATTTCTGAAATATGAGCTAATCCTTCAATTCCTTCTTCTATTTCTATAAAACATCCATAATCAGTTAGGTTAGTAATTTTACCTTTTATTTTACTATTGACTGGATATTTTTGTTCTATAGCTATCCAAGGATCAGGAGTTAATTGTTTTAAACCTAATGATACTCTTATTTTTTCTTTATCAAATTTAATTACTTTTGTTTTTATTTGTTCTCCAACATTTAATATCTCATTAGGATGTCTTACTCTTCTCCAAGCTATATCAGTAATATGTAATAATCCATCTAAACCTCCTAAATCAATAAATGCTCCATAATCAGTGATATTTTTTATTATTCCTTTTAGAATAGCTCCTTCAAAAATATTAGATATTAATTCTTCTCTTTCGTTATTACTTTCGTTTAAAATTACTGCTTTTCTTGACACAACAATATTGTTTTTTTTTTTATCTAATTTAATAATTTTAAACTCTAATTCTTTGTTTTCTAATAAGCTGGGATCTTTTATTGGTTTTATATCTACTAAAGATCCTGGTAAAAATGATTTAATACCTTTTAAATTTACTGTAAAACCTCCTTTTACTCTATTAGTTATTAAACCTGTAATATTCTTTGAAGATGAATAAATTTTTTCTAAATATATCCATGCTTTGTGTTTAATAGCTTTTTCTCGTGAAAGTATTGTTTCTCCGTAACCTCCTTCTATAGCTTCTATATATACTTCTATTTTTTCGTTAAGTTTTATTTTTATTTTGCCTTTACTATTTTTAAATTCTTCTATATTAATAGAAGATTCTGATTTCAATTTTGCGTCAACTATTACATTGTGTTTATTAATTTCTATTATTTTACCTTTAATTAAGGTACCATTTTTTATATTTTTACTTATTAGTTTTTTGTAGAGTAATTTTTTAAAAAGTTCAGTCATGTTTTAATTTTAATATTTAATTTTTAAATAATCCATAAATAGTTATGGAAATATAAAATATTGTGTTGTGGAATGATTTTAAAAGGGGATATCTTCTTCATCAAAATTTATTGATAATTCTTCATTTTTTACTTTATCATCTACTTTATTATTTGTTAATTTTTTATCTTTATTGTTATCTTGTGTTTTTTTTTTATTATGTTCTATCCAATTTTTAGAATTTAGCATTTGCATAGTGCCATTAATATTTACTACTATTTCTGTAGTATATCTATTATAACCTTTATTGTCTTGCCATTTTCTGGTATGTAATGATCCTTCAATGTAAACTTGTGATCCTTTTTGTAAATATTCTGCTGCTATTTCAGCTAATTTTCCAAAAAGAACAACTTTATGCCATTCAGTTTTTTCTTTATTTTCACCTGTTTGTTTGTCTTTCCATGTTTCTGATGTTGCTAAACTTAAATTAGTTACTGTGTTTCCGTTAGGCATATATCTTATTTCAGGTTTTTGACCTAAATTTCCTATTAAGATAACTTTATTTACACCTTTACTAGTCATTTTATTTCCTAAATTTATAATAATAATTTTTATTTTCTAGAAGATATTATATTATTATAATTATAATCTCTTGAAGCATAATTATCAAATCTTGATATTTTACCGTTGAAGATTAAATGTATTGTGCCAGTTGGTCCATTTCTTTGTTTACCTATGATTATTTCTGCTATACCTTTCATATTTGATTTATTATTATAAATTTCATCTCTATATATAAATAATATTAAATCAGCATCTTGTTCAATAGAACCAGATTCTCTTAAATCAGAATTTATAGGTCTTTTGTCTATTCTTTGTTCAGAAGAACGATTTAATTGAGACAAAGCGATTATAGGAATTTTAAGTTCTTTAGCTAATGATTTTAGTGATCTAGATATATCTGCTATTTCTAAATTTCTATTATCTAAATAGGATGATGATTTCATTAATTGTAAATAGTCTATCATAACTAAACTTAATCCTTTGTTTTCTTTGTAAATTTTTCTTGTTCTTAATTTTATATCAATTGGAGTTAATGTACATGAGTCATCTATAAATATATTTTTTCTTTTTTCTAAAAGTTTAATAGCACTTGATATTTTGATCCATTCTTGGTTGTTTAATCTTCCTGTTCTTATTTTACTTTGATCTACTCTTGATAGTGAAGATATTATTCGTATAATTATTTGTTCTGCTGGCATTTCTAAACTAAATATTAATACTGGTTTTTTATGTGACATAGCTATATTTTCACATATATTTATAGCAAAAGTTGTTTTTCCCATTGAAGGTCTAGCTGCTATTACAATAAGATCAGATTTTTGTAAGCCAAAAGTTTTTTTATTTAAATCTATGTAGCCAGTATCAATACCTGTAATGTTGGATTGAGGATTTTGACGTAGTTTTTTTATATTATGTTTTGTGTTTTTTATGATACTATTAATATTTTGTATATTGTGTTCTTGATTTAATTTTTCCTCTGAAATTTTAAATATTTTAGATTCAGCGAAATCAAGTAAGTCTTTACTATTTTTGCCTTCTGGGTGAAATCCTGCTAAAGTAATTTCGTTAGCTATCTTAATTAATTCTCTAATTATAGATTTTTCTTTAATTATTTCAGCATAATATACTACATTAGTAATATTAGGTATATCTTGTGTTATTTTAATTAAATAATTAAATCCTTCTATTTTATTAAAATATTTGTTTTTTTTTAGTGAGTCTGATAATGTAATTAAATCTATTGGTTTAGATAAATCTATTAATTTACCCATTTCTATAAATATAATTTGATGTAATTTTTTAAAAAAATCTTTATGATTAATTATTTCATTTATTATTTCCCATTTATGATTATTTAACATAAGACCACCTAAAACAGATTGTTCTGCTTCTAAGGAAAAAGGTGGAATATTAAAATTATTTTGTATTTTTTTAAAAAATTTTTCTTTATTCATTTTAAATAAATTTAAATTTTAATTATATTTTATTTATATTTCAAATGTTTTTTGATAAAAATTTTAATTAACATAGATTTAAAATTTTATGTTTTAAAATATATTTTTAATTATGTTGATATATGTTATTACACAAAAATTATCAATAGTGCATTATTATTTATTTTTTTATAAAAAGTAAATAATTATGGTGTTTTATGTTTTTTTTTTTATATAAACACCATAAATTAGGAATATTTAATAGATGTTGGTGTATGTTTGTTTCTAAATATATTAATGTGTCTTTTTTAGTTATTTTTTTTTTTTCTATATAATATAATAATTCATTAATAAAATTGTTTTTGTAAGGTGGATCTATAAATATGATATCGAATTTATTTGCTTGTTTTTTTAACCATAAGAAAATATCCATATTGTATATAGTATAATAGTTATTTTTAATTTTTTTAAGATTATTTTGAATTGTTTTGAAATTTTTATAGTTTTTTTCTATTAAAGTAACATGTGATGCTTTTCTTGAAAGAGCTTCTAAACTTAAAATTCCACTTCCTGCAAAACAATCTAAGCATTTTTTATGTTTAATAAATGGTGTTAACCATTCAAACAGTGTTTTTCTTATTTTACTTGGTGTTGGTTGAACTTTATTTGGATTTACTTTTATTTTTTTTTTTTTTAATAATCCTGAAATTACATATAAAAAATTATTTTTCATATATTTTTATTATTTTAAATTTATATTCATTAATGATAATATGATGTTTTAATCTAAAATTTATAAAATGATGTTGTATAATTAAATAAAATTATGAATACAATTAGAAATAAGTTTTTTAAAAATAGTGGTTTTTTAAATTTTTTTAAAAAAAGTTTAAGATTAACTCAAAATAAGTTTTTATCAATTATATCTCTTTTTAAATCAAATTTACATTTAGATGATGATTTTTATCAATCTATAAAAGAAAAGTTGCTTTTGGCAGATATTGGTTTTGATATATCTGAAGATGTTGTTAATATTTTAAAGAAAAACAAAAATAATATTATTAAGATAGAAGATGTTCAATCTCAAATTAAAAGTTATTTTTTAGATATTTTGAGTAAATTTGATAATTGCAATGTTATGCAAAAATATAAACCTTTTATAATATTATTTATAGGAATAAACGGTGCTGGTAAGACAACATCTATTGCAAAATTAGCTAATTATTTAATTTCTTATTTTAATAAGAAAATGCTATTAGTAGCAGCTGATACTTATAAATTTTCCGCTATTCAACATATAAAATATTTAGGAAAATTAATGCAAATACCTGTTATATCTAGTCAAATAGGTGCTAATCCTATTTCAGTAATTTTAAAAGCTATAAAATATGCTGTAGTAAAAGATATTGATTACGTTTTAATAGATACTTCAGGAAGATTTTCTAATAAAACTAAATTTATGTTAGAATTACAAGGTATTGTTAACAAAATACAATCTATTAATTCTGTTTATCCAAACGAAATATATTTAGTGTTAGATATCAATGCTGGGCAAAATATTTCTTTTCAAGTTGAAAATTTTAAAAAATACATTGATATTTCTGGTTTTATTTTAACCAAACTAGATGGCACAGCGAAAGGTGGTATAATTTTGAAGTTAGTTAAAAAATTTAATGTACCTGTAAAATACATAACTTATGGTGAAAATTTACAAGATTTAGAGGTATTTAATTCTAAATATTTCGTTGATTGTTTAATAAAGTAGTAAGTAATTTTAATTTAACATAAAAGAGAATTAGTATGACAAATGTTGTTTCTGTTTTTAAAATTTCTCCATTAGGAAGTTTAGATTCTTATATATGTTTAGTGAATTCTTTTCCTTGTTTGTCTGTAGAAAAAGAATATTCATTAATTAATAAATTTTATTATACTGGTGATTTAGAAAGTGTTAAGCAACTAATTTTATCTCATTTACGTTTTGTTGTTCATATAGCAAAACATTATTCTGGTTATGGTTTACCTCAAGCTGATCTTATTCAAGAAGGTAATATAGGTTTAATGAAAGCTATAAGAAAATTCAATCCTTCTTTTAAAGTTAGATTAATTTCTTTTGCTATACATTGGATAAAAGCTGAAATACATGAATATGTTTTAAAAAATTGGAGAATTGTGAAAATTGCTACTACTAAAGCACAACGTAAATTATTTTTTAATTTAAGAAGAATAAAAAAAAAAATAGGATGGTTTAATAATAAAGAGGTTAGTGTTGTAGCATGTAAATTATGTGTTACTAGAAGAGATGTACAAGAAATGGAATCTAGAATGTCAGCACAAGATGTTACTTTTGATTTACCTTTAGGTTATGATAATTTTTATAAGAAAAGTTTTGTCTTACCTTTGGAAGATAAATGTTCTAATTTTAGTGTTTATTTTGAAGAATCTGATTGGAAAAAGTTTTTTTTAAAAAAGTTAACTAAAGCTTTGAAATTACTAGATAACAGAAGTAAATATATTATTCATTCAAGATGGTTATATCATGATAAAAAAATTACTTTAAGGGAATTAGCTAACTATTATGGAATATCTGCTGAAAGAGTTAGGCAATTAGAGAAAAAAGCTATAAAAAGATTAAGAATTATTTTACAATCTAATCTATTAGATAATTAACTTTTTAAAATTAAAGGTTTTTTAGTGACTACTATATTAAGTGTAAGAAAAGATAATTTTGTTGTAATGGGTGGTGATGGTCAAGCTACATTTGGAAATACTATAATAAAATCTAATGTTAAAAAAATACGTAGAATTTATTTTAACAATGTAATTGTTGGTTTTGCTGGAGGTACTGCTGATGCATTTAAGCTATTTGATCATTTTGAAAAGAAACTTGAATTATATCAAGGTCATATCATAAAATCAGCAGTAGAGTTAGCAAAAGATTGGAGAACTGATCGTATTTTACGTAAGTTAGAAGCTTTGTTAGCTGTTGTTGATAAAAAATATTCTTTAATCATAACTGGTAATGGTGATATTATACAACCTGATAATAATATTATATCTATTGGTAGTGGAGGTTCTTATGCTCAATCATCTGCTATTGCATTGTTGCAAAATACTAATTTAGATGCTTTTAGTATTGTTAAAAAATCTTTGTGTATAGCTGCTGATATATGTTTATATACAAATCATGTTTTTACAATAGAACAGTTATCATGTTTAAGTTAAAAATTATTTATAAGGTATTTTATGTGTACAAAAATATTACCAAAAGACATTGTAAAAGAATTAGACAAATATATTATAGGACAAAAAAAAGCTAAAAGAGCTGTTGCTGTTGCTTTAAGAAATAGATGGAGAAGAATGCAATTAAGTAAGAGTTTACGTTATGAAGTTACCCCTAAAAATATTTTAATGATAGGACCTACAGGTATAGGTAAAACAGAAATAGCTCGTCGTTTGGCTAAATTAAGTAATTCTCCTTTTATAAAAGTAGAAGCTACTAAATTTACCGAGATAGGTTATGTTGGTAAAGAAGTTGATTCTATAATAAGAGATCTTGTAGATTATGCTATTAAAATAATTAGAATACAAATTTTAAATAAAAATAAAATTAAAGCTAAGTTTTTAGCTGAAAATCGTATCGTAGATATATTATTATCTAATAATAAAATAGATATTAGCAGTAACAAAGATATATATTATAAGAAAAAAGAATTATTACTTCAAAAACTACGTAATGGTTTATTAGATAATAAAGAGATAGAAATAAATTTACTAGCTACTCCAGTTGGGGTAGAAATTATGTCTTCTCCTGGTATGGAAGAAGTAGTTAATCAATTACAAATTTTATTTCAAAATATTAATAATACTAAGAAAAAAATATGTAGATTAAAAATTAAAGAAGCTATAAATGTTTTAATAAAAGAAGAAATTTCAAAATTAACTAATTTTGATGAGTTAAAGCATAAAGCTATTGAATTAGTAGAACAACAAGGTATTATTTTTATAGATGAGATTGATAAAATTTGTAGAAGAGATGGTTTAGATTATGGTGTTTCTAGAGAGGGAGTACAAAGAGATTTATTACCTTTGGTTGAAGGGTGTTCTGTATCTACTAAATACGGTTTAGTAAAAACAGATCATATTTTGTTTATTGCTTCTGGTTCGTTTCAATTATCTAGACCTTCAGATTTAATACCTGAATTACAAGGAAGATTACCTATTAAGGTTAAATTACATCCTTTAACTGCAAAAGATTTTGAACGAATTTTAACAGAAACTAATTTTTCTTTAATAATTCAATATCAGAAATTATTAGAGATAGAAGGTATTAGTGTTAATTTTACTAAAGGTGGTATAAAATGTATTGCTCGTATTTCTTGGAAAATCAACGAAAACACAGAAAATATTGGTGCCAGAAGACTTCATAATATTTTAGAACAAATCATGGAAGATATTTCTTATAATGTTACGCAATATAAAGGTACTACAGTAGTTATAGATTCTTGTTATGTTAAAGATAAATTAAAAAATTTAATAATTGATGAGGATTTACATAAATATATTTTATAACAGTTATTTTTGACATTTTTTGCAAAAAAATAGACTTCTATTATATTTTTTTATAGATTGTATTATATGATTACATTTATAACATTGTTTGTTTTTTCTTCCATAAACTTTTAATTTGTTTTGAAATAAACCTGGGTTTTTATTAAGACATTTATAATTTCTTATTGTTGTACCTTTTAAAAGAATAGATTTTTTAAGAATTTTTTTAATGTATTTAACTAATTGTTTAATATTCTTTGGTTTTAGTTTATTTGATGGTTTATATGGTAATATATTTGCGTAATATAAACATTCATTAGCATATATATTACCTATACCTGAAATAATTTTATTGTTCATAATTAAATTATGAATACATAATGTTCTTTTTTTTGTAATGTTATATAAATATTTAGTATTAAAATTTTTACTTAAAGGTTCTGGACCTAATTTATTTAATAAACTTTGTATTTTTTTTTTATTTTTATACCATAAAAAAAAACCAAATTTTCTTATATCATTATATCTAATAATTTTTTTATTGTTTAATATAATATCAATATGATCATGTTTAGTAATTTTTGTATTTTTATTTAATATATATATATTACCTGACATTCCTAAATGTATTAATATATAATTTTTGTTATTAAATTTTATTAATATATATTTTGAATATCTTTTTATGTAAATAAATTTTTTATTTTCAATATTCATAATATTTTTATCTATTTTATATCTTAAATGATTTTGATATATATATACTTTTTTTACTGTTTTATTTAAACAGCAGGTTATAAGATCATTTTTAATGGTTTCTACTTCTGGTAATTCTGGCATTTTTTTAAAAATATTTAGTTAATATATGATATGTTATCATATATATAAATTTCTATTATAATTATTTAAATTATTATTATTTTATGACACATAAAGTTTGGAATAAGAAGAAAGCTATTAAAATAGCTAAATGCGAGGGTATTGAAATAACTAAAATACATTGGATTATTATTTTATATTTTCGTGATTTTTATTATTTACATAAAAGTATTCCCAATAATAGAGAGTTATTATTTTTCTTAAATAAAAAACTAAAAATTAAAGTAGATAATATTTTATTATATAATTTATTTCCTAAAGGATTAATAAAACAAGTTAGTAAGATAGCCTGTTTGCCTGATTTTGTTAGGTGTTTTTAAATATAAAAATATATTTATATTAGTAAATTAATTTTGTATATTAAGTTAAATAAAATGTATTTATAATATTATAGAAGTATACTATTATTAATATAGTTTTATAGTTTTTTGTTTAATTAAATAAGAGAATATTTTATGAAAAAAAATATACATCCAGATAATTTTTTTATTAAAGTTAATTGTTCTTGTGGAAATAAAATGAACATTTTATCTACTTTAAATAAACATTTATTAGTTGATGTGTGTTATAAGTGTCATCCTTTTTATACCGGTCAACAAAAAATTTCTCATCTAAAAGGTAGATTAGAACGATTTAAAAAACGTTATTCTTCTATGAATAATATTTTTTTTAATAAAAATTTAAAATAATTATTTATTTTTAAAATTATTAAAATTTTTTTTAATTAAATGGATGGTTATTCCTATTTTTTGAAATTTTTTTATAATATTTTCATATCCTCTATATATAAAATTTACATTTTTTATTATAGTATTTCCATGAGCCGCTAAAGCAGCTAGTATTAAACTAGCTGAAGATCGTAAATCTTTAGCTTTTATATATGCTGATTGTAATGTTTTTATACCTCTGCAATATAGACTATTTTTTTTGATTTTAATATTTGCCCCCATACGTGTTAATTGAGGTACATGTGAAAATCTATGTTTAAAGATATTTTCTTTTATTATACTTTGACCTTTTGCTAATACATTTAAAACTGTAAGTTGTGGTTGTATATCAGTTGGTATACCTGGATAAGGTGCGGTATTAATGTTAATAGCATTAATTCTTTTATTATACATATTTAAATGAATATAATCTTTGCCTGTTTGTATGTGAGCACCTGCTATTTTTAATTTTTTTAAAATATTTGTTAAAAATTTTGGATTTGTATTAAAACAAGTAATATTACCTCTTAATATAATAGCAGCTATTAAAAATGTTGCTGTTTCTATTCTATCTGGTATTATTTTATAAGTATTTGGATATAATTGTTTTACTCCTATAATAGTTAAATTATTTTTTCCAGTAGTATATATTTTAGCTCCCATTTTTTTTAAAAAATTAATTGTATCTATGACTTCAGGTTCTATAGCAATATTGTGAATATGAGTAATTTTTTTGTATATTAATGTTGAAGTAATTATTGCGGTTATTGTAGCACCTACGCTAATTCTGTTAAACACAATAGTTTTATTTTTTGTAATATTTTTCACATATATTGTTAGAGAATTTTTTGTATAATAACTTTTTATACCTAAGCATTTAAACACATATATATGTAAATCTATTGGTCTTTTTCCTATTTTACAACCACCTGGTTTGTTTATTTTTATTTTTTGAAATTTTAATATTAATGCACTTAATAACCAGATAGAAGCACGAGTTTTTTGTATTAAATTACAAGGATATGATATATTTGATAAATAATTTGTGTTTATATATAAAGTATTTTTATTTTTTTTGTATTTTACATTGATTAGTTTAAATATTTTTAAAGTAATTTTTACATCTTTTATATTAGGTATGTTTTTAATTTTTGTTTCGCCTTTTACTAAAAGAGAACTAAATAATATAGGTAAGGCAGCATTTTTTGCACCAGAAATATTTATTTCTCCGTTAATTTGGTTGGGACCAGTTATAGAAAATATATGCATATATTATTTTTTTTTTGTTATTTTATTAACAGTATTTATAATTTTCACAAATATTTTGGTATCCAATGATGATGTACCTATTAATAAACCGTCTACATTTTTTTGAATAATTATATTTTTAAAATTAGTTTTGTTAACTGAACCTCCATATAATATTTTTATTTGGTGTTTAGTTTTTTTTTTTAAAAAATTATGTATTTTATTTATATGGGTTATGCTTGCATTTTTTCCTGTGCCTATTGCCCATATTGGTTCGTAAGCAATAATTAATTTATTTAAAATATTAATATTTTTTTTAAATATAAATTTAATTTGTTTATAACATATTTGAATGCTTTTCTTTTGATCATATTCTTTATTATTTTCTCCTATACAAAGTATAGGATGTAATTTTGCTTTAATACTAGCTTTAATTTTTTTTAAAATAATTTTGTTATTTTCTAAATGGTATTTTCTTCTTTCAGAATGTCCTATAATTACATATTTAACACCAATATTTTTTAACATATATCCTGAAATTTCTCCTGTATATGCTCCTTCTAAATGTTTATCTATGTTTTGAGATGTTATTGTTATTTTTTTTGTTAAATTTTTTAAAAATTGTAAATATATAATAGGTGGTGCTATACTAACTTCACAGTTTTTTGTTTTTATATTTTTTTCTATTTCTTGAATATTTTTTTTAATTGTTTTTATATTACCATTTAATTTCCAATTGCCAATAATTAATTTTTTCATATGTATTTATTAATGTATTTTAGTTTATTTTAGTTTATTTTTATTTTAAAATAAAATTTATGTTTTTTAAATTTATTTAATGATTTTTTTTAAAATAAATGAATATTAAATTTTTAAATATTATTAAAGATATATTAGTTTTTAAAAAAAATGGTGTTTATATAGATTGTACCTTTGGTAAAGGTTATCATTCTTTATTTATTCTTAGTATGTTAGGAGAAAAAGGAAGATTATTGTCTTTTGATTGTGATTATGATGCAATATCTTTAGCTTCTAACATAAAAGATAAACGTTTTCAAATTATACATAGTAATTTTTCTTTAATAAAAAATTATACTGATGCATTTTCCATAACTGGTAAAGTTGATGGTATTTTTTTTGATTTGGGTTTATCTGATAATCAACTAAATAATCCTTTAAGGGGATTTTCTTTTCTAAAAAAAGGTCCTTTAGATATGAGGATGGATAGAAGTAAAAGTTTTACAGCTAAAAAATGGTTATATCAGGCTTCTGAAAAAGAAATATGTCATGTAATAAGAAATTTCGGTGAAGAATTTTATGCAAAAAAAATAGCTAAACAAATAGTTTTTGATAGAAAACGTAATTTATTAAATGATACTTTATGTTTATCTAATTTGGTAAAATCTATAATTGGATATAAAAAGTTTAAACATCAAGCAACTCGTACTTTTCAGGCTATACGTATTTATATAAATAATGAGTTATATCATTTACAAAAAGTTTTAAATGTAATTTATGATATTCTTGCTCCACAAGGAAAATTATTTATTATTAGTTTTCACTCTTTAGAAGATAGAATTGTGAAAAGGTTTATTAAAAGTCAAAGTAGTGTAGATAATTTTTTGTCTAATATTCCTTTAACAATGAATGAAATTACAAAATTATATCCTATTAAAATGTATAATTTAGGTAAATTTAAACCTTCTAAACAAGAAATACGAAATAATCCTAGAATTAGAAGTGCCATATTAAGAGTAGCTGAAAAAATATAAATTATATGAGAAAATTTTTAGGGAAATATTTAGATGAATTTTTATCTTGTTTTTTTAAAAAAGATATTATTTTACCGCATATATATGTAAAAAATATACAATTAAATAGTAAGTTAGTAACAAAAGGTGATTTATTTGTTGCGCTAAAAGGTTCAAGGTATAATGGTAGGAATTATATATGTGAAGCTGTTTTTAATGGAGCAGTAGCTATATTAACTTATTCAAATTCATGTGAATCTTATTATTTTTTTAATTATGAACAAAAGATATTTTATTTTTATTTGGTTAAACTAAGTTTTTATTTATCTAAAATATGCGGGGATTTTTATGACAATCCTAGTAAAAATATAATTTTAGTTAGTGTTACTGGTACTAATGGTAAAACTACTGTGGTTAAATTTTTGTCACAGTGGATATATTTATTAGGTTATAAATCTGCTATGTTAAGCACTATTGGGAATGGAATTTATCCTAATTTATCAAAATCTGAAAATACCACTAGTTCTGCTTTGTATAATCAGTGTCAACTAAAATTATATTCTGATAGTGGTGTAAATTTTGTTAGTGTTGAAGTATCTTCACATGCTTTAATACAATATAGGGTTCAAGCTTTGTTATTTAAAGCTGCAGTATTTACTAATTTAAGTTTAGATCATTTAGACTATCATTTAAATTTTTATAATTATCAAAAAGCTAAATGGAAATTATTTTCTGAATTTAATATTAAGAATTTAATTATAAATATAGATGATGTTATTGGTTTTCAGTGGTCTAAAATTTTATTAAAAG
The DNA here is from genome assembly GCA_036689325.1 of Candidatus Stammera capleta. Classification (GTDB taxonomy): domain Bacteria; phylum Pseudomonadota; class Gammaproteobacteria; order Enterobacterales; family Enterobacteriaceae; genus Stammera; species Stammera capleta_Y. Next base: position 115,376 of record CP144793.1, read on the forward strand.
ATTTTGTAATTGCTGTTAGTTATAAAAATATAAATATTAGTAATTATTATCATAGATGGATATATATAAAAAAAATTAAAAATTATGGTTCTTTAAAAAAAATATATTTTTGTTCTTCTTGGGGTCATGGAATAATTAAAACTTTTTTGTTAGGATTTTTTAATGTAAAAAATTTATTATTAAGTTTTGCTACTTTGTTATCTTTAAAATATAATATTAGTCATTTGTTAGCTACTTCAAAATATATTACTTTACCTGTAGGTAGAATGGAACTAATATATGTCAGTGCGCAAAAACCTTTAGTTATTATTGATTATGCACATACTCCTGATGCTTTCCAAAGTATATTATTAGAAGCTAAAATTTTTTGTAAAGGTAAGTTGTGGTGTATTTTTGGTTGTACAGGTAATAGAGATAAAAGTAAGCGTTCTATAATGGGTAAAATTGTTCAATATTTGGCGGATGTTATAATTATTACTAATGATGATCCTTATTGTGAAAATGAAGATGTTATTATTAGTGATATTAAATCAGGTATAGATAATTTTAATAATGTTTATACGATAAAAAATCGTTTTTTAGCTATTAAATTTGGTGTTGATAATTGTTCTAGCAATGATTTATTATTAATATTAGGTAAAGGACATGAAAATTATCAATTTTTCTGTAATAAAAAGGTGCTTTTTTCTGATAAAAATTTAATTTTAAAGTTATTAAAAAAAGGTTAATAATGTTTAATATAGATTTAAAAAAAATTGCTTTTATTACCAATGCAAACTTAATTGGATATAATATCAATATATATAATATTTGTATTGATACCAGAGATAAAACAATTAAAAATTCTTTGTTTATTGCAATTAGAGGTAAAAACATTGATTCTCATTGTTTATATCAAGATGCTTTACAAAAAGGCGCTTTAGCTTTATTAGTTAATTTTGTTTTACCTACAACAAAACCTCAGTTAATTTTACAATATGATACTAAAAAAGCATTATTTAAGATAGCAGAATGGTTAAGAAAAAATGTTTCTAAAGCTAAATTTATAGGTATAACAGGTTCTACTGGTAAAACTTCGGTTAAAGAGATTACTGCTAATATATTACAACGGTGTGGTCAAACTTTATATACTTATCAAAATTTTAATACTTGTATAGGAATATCATTAACTTTAACAAAATTAATACATTTTTCTTATAAATATGCTGTAATAGAGTTAGGTGCTAATAATTTAAACGATATAGTTTTTAGTTCAAAAATAGTGAATCCTGATGTAGGTTTAATTACTAATTTATCTTGTTCTCATTTAATGGGTTTTAAAAACTTTTCCAATATAGTTATCGAAAAAGGAAAAATATTTAATTTTCTTTCACAATCTGGTATTGCTGTTTTAAATTTTGATGATAATTATTATAAGATATGGTGTAATTATATTAAAAACAAACAAATATTATATTTTTCTATTTATAAAAACATAGGAGTTGCTATTTTTGCTTCTTTTATACGTATTACTTTGTATGGCAGTTATTTTTTTTTGCATACCCCTTCAGGTAAAACTAAAGTTTTTATAAAGTTATTAGGTTTACAAAATATTATTAATTCTATTGCTGCTGTTGCATTAGCTTATTCAGTAGGAGTATCATTACAAGATATTGTTTGTGGATTAGAAAGTTGTGTACCAGTAAAAGGTAGGTTATATCCAATTTTTTTAAAAAAAAACAAAGTTTTGTTAGATGATACTTATAATTCTAATCCTCGTTCACTTTTTTTTAGTGCTCGTTTTTTAGAATTATTCAATGGATACAAAATTTTAGTAATTAGTGATATGGCTGAATTAGGTTGTATGTCTAAACTTTTACATATTAAAATGGGTTTTATTTTAAACAAAATGTCTATTAATGAAATTTTGAGTTTTGGTAAATATAGTTATTATATAAGTAAATTAAGTGTTTCAGGAAAACATTTTGATTCATTGTATTATTTAATACAATATTTAAAATATATTTTACATATCCATTATAAAGTAACTATATTAATTAAAGGTTCAAGAATATTTCAAATGGAAACTATAATAGATAATTTATAAAGATATAAATTTTTTATATTTTTGTGTTTATTTGTGTTATGTAAATTTATTAAAAATATATTTATGTTAAATATTTTTGTGATATTTTTGTTTGCTTTTTTATTTTCTTTTTTTTTAAGTAAATATTTTATTATGTTTTTTAAAAGAAGAGATATATATCAATCTATTAGGCATGAAGTTCCTTACAATCATCATTTATTTAAGCAAAAAATTCCTACTATGGGAGGAATTATTATAATTATTACGTTATTATGTTTTTCATTTTTATATATTTTACCAGTTAATTTTTATTTATTGTGGGTTATTTTATATTTTGTGTTTAATGCTTTAATAGGTTTTTGGGATGATTATTTAAAGATATTTTCTATTCGTAAACATGGTTTAACTATATTACAAAAATATATATTACAGTCTATAGTAACATTGGTGTTTGTTTTTATTTTTACATTAGAAAATAATGTTATGAAGAATATTATTTATATTCCTCTAATAAATTATTCTATAAATATAGGTTTATGTTATCCTTTATTGATGTATTTTATTTTAGTAGGTTTTTCTAATGCTGTGAATTTAACTGATGGATTAGATGGCTTAGTAGTATTTCCTCTTATATTAAATGTTTTGTTTATAATTATAATATCGTATATTAGTGGAAATTGTTTTTTATCTTCTTTTTTTAAAATAAAATTTTTATTTTATAGTAAATATATTTTAATTATGAGTTCTGTTTTATTAGGTGCTTTATTATCTTTTTTATTATTTAATTTTTATCCTGCAAAAGTTTTTATGGGTGATGTAGGTTCTTTGTCTTTAGGTGCTTTAATAGCTTCTATTTTTATTATTTTACATAAAGAAATTTTTTTATTGATTTTAGGTTTTCCCTTTATAATAGAAACTATTTCTGTAATTTTACAAATTATATCTTATAAGTTTTTTAATACACGTCTATTTAAAATTACACCTCTACATCATCATTTTGAATTACAAGGTTTTTCTGAAATTAAAATAGTTGTTTTTGTTTGGGTATTTTCATTGATTTTGTTTTATTTATGTTTATTAATATTGGTTATATAAATTATGTTTAATTATTATAATAAGAATATTGTTATATTAGGTTTTGGGTTAACTGGTATTTCTTGTTTAAATTTTTTTATATCTCGAAATATTTTTCCTAAAGTAATGGATTATAATTGTAAAAATAAAAATCTAGCACCTCATTATATTAAATGTTGTTTTGGTTTTTTAAATAAAAATTGGTTATTAGAAGCTGATTTAATTATTATTAGTCCTGGTATATCTCCTGAAGTTTATTATATTAAAGAAGCTCAAAAAAAAGGTATAGAAATTATAAATGATATAGAAATTTTTTGTAGAGAAGTTACGTCTCCTATTATTGCTATTACAGGAACTAATGGTAAAACTACCTCTGTATCTTTGTTGTTTAATATTTGTAAAAAAGCTGGTATTAATGTTTCTTTGGGAGGTAATATAGGTTATCCTGTATTAGATTTATTAGCTCACAAAAGTGATTTATATATATTGGAGCTTTCTAGTTTTCAATTAGAATATGTTTTTAGTCATAATTTTTTTTGTGCTGGTCTTTTAAATATATATTATGATCATATGGATCGTTATTTAAATGGTATACAAGATTATGTTTTTTGTAAATTTAAAATTTTAAATAATTCTCAACATTGTGTAGTTAATGTTTCGGATTTTTTTTGTAAACCATATAATTTTTTTGAAATAAATATTATATCTTTTGGTGTTAATGAAACAGCTGATTACTACTTAAAATTTACTAAAAAAAATATTTATTTGGCTCATTTAAATAATATTATAATCAATGTTAATAAACTTTATTTAAAAGGGGTATTTAATTATTTAAATATATTGTTAGTTATAGCAATTTCTGATATTTTATGTATTCCAAGAAATATTATTATAAAAGAATTAATTTTATTCAAAGGTTTGCCTCATAGATTTTTTTATGTTGGCAGAAAAAAAGGAGTTATTTGGATTAATGATTCTAAAGCTACTAATATTAGTAGTACAAAATCTGCTTTAGAAAATTTAAAAAATTTTTACCAATATAAAACTATATGGCTTTTATTAGGTGGTGATGGTAAAAAAGCTGATTTTCAAAATTTATTAAAACCTTATTTAATATCTGTAAACAATTTAAAGATATGTACTTTTGGTAAAGATAGAATATTGCTTGGCAATTTAGTACCTCGTATTTCTAAAATTTTTTTCTCTTTAAATTATGCTGTAAATTATATATTAAATTTTGTTGTTGCTGGAGATATAATATTATTATCTCCTGCTTGTTCTAGTTTAGATCAATTTTCTAGTTTTGAAGAAAGAGGTAATTTATTTATCAATATATTTAATAATATTTAACATATATTTATAATTTAATTTATTATAATGAACAAATTAATAGTTATAGTTACTGGTGGTACTGGGGGACATATATTTCCTGGTTTAGTGATTTCACAATATTTAAAAGATATGGGTTTTTCTATAAAATGGATTGGATCATCCAATAGAATGGAGTGTGTTCTAGTTCCAAAATATGATATTTATTTTTATGCTCTTAATATTTCTAAAGTTTTTTTTAGTAATATTATTTATGGATTATTTAGTATTTTTTCTTTTTTTAAAAATATTTTGTTAATTATTATAAAGTTTAGAAAATGGAAGCCTATTTTGGTGTTAGGATTTGGAGGTTATATTTCTGTTTTAGGCATAATTTCTGCTTGGTTATGTGGAATAAATACTGTTATACATGAACAAAATATTCTTTCTAGTCGTTCTAATAAATTATTGAGTTATATTGCAACTAAAGTTTTACAATCTTTTGCTAATTCTTTTGGCGAAAATAATAATAATGCTATTTTAGTAGGTAATCCTATACGAAGTTCTTTATTATCTTTGTCACCTAAAAAAAAATATTTAAAATATTCTAATAAAATTAATATTTTAGTTTTAGGTGGTAGTCAAGGAGCACTAACCATAAATATGGTTATTCCTAAGTTAGTTAACATTTTGAATAAAGATAGATATAATATTTTACATCAAGTTGGTTTTAATAATTTTAAAGATATGTATAAATTTAATAATATACATAATAATTATGTAATTACAGATTTTATAGATGATATTAATGAAGCTTATTGTTGGGCTGATTTGGTAATATGTAGATCTGGGGCTTTAACTATTTCTGAAATATGTACTGTTGGTATAGCTTCTATATTAATACCTTATACATATAATAATCAACATCAGTATTTAAATGCTAAATTTTTAGAAAATGTAGGGGCTGCTATTATAGTGGATAATAATGTTGTACATGAGAAAGTTTTGGCAAATATTATTTCACAATTAACTCATAAAATTTTATTTAGAATGGCCAATTCAGCTCATTCTTTGAGAGTTTTAAATTCTAACGAAAAATTTATGTATGCAATAAAAGAATATTTAATAAGGTAAATTATATGTTTTTAAATTTTCCATGTTATTTAAGAAAAAAAAATGTTTTTATTAAAGAGCCAAATAATTTTTATTTTGTTGGTATAGGAGGCAATGGAATGTCTAGTATTGCTGAAATATTGTTTTTGTCTGGTTATCAAGTAGTTGGATCTGATGTTGTTTTTAATAAAAGAGTTAAATATTTAATGTCTTTGGGTATAAAAGTGTATTTAAATCATTCTGCAAATAATATTAAGGATAATATTGATATATTAATTTATTCTTCTGCTATTGAATTAGATAATGTTGAAATAAATTATGCTATAACAAGAAAAATTATTGTTTTAAAGAGAATACAATTTTTATCTGAATTTTTAAAATTTAAGTATAATATTTTTGTTTCTGGAAGTCACGGTAAAACTACAACTACTGCAATAATTTTTGATTTATTACGTCATTGTAATATAGATATTAGTTGTATTAATGGTGGTAATATTAAATCTATAAATTCTTATGCTTATTTAAGTAACAATGATTATTTTTTAACTGAAGTAGATGAAAGTGATGCTGAATTTATTAGCTTAAATCCTGTATTTTTAATATTAACAAATATTGACAAAGATCATTTAAATAATTATAAAGGTAATTTTAGTTTGTTAATTAATAGTTTTGTTAATTTTATTAAGAAAATTCCTTTTTATGGTTTTTTAATCACTTGTATAGATGATATTAATCTTAAAAATATTATTTACAGAAATAATTTTAATTGCAAAATTATTACTTATGGTTTTACCAAAGAAGCTGATTTTCAAATAGTTAATGTTTGTATGAAACATAAAAAAAGTTATTTTTCTTTGTTAGTTTACCAAAAATATCATTTAAATTTAATATTTCCTATGTTAGGTAAACATAATGTTTTAAATTGTGTTGCAGCAATAGTATTTTTGTTTAATTGTAAAGGTTTATCGTTTAAACATATTAAGTATGCTTTAACGAAATTTTTAGGTGTGAGTCAAAGGTTGGAAATATTAGGTTCTTTTTGTATTTTAAATAGGAGTAATTTTTTATATAGAGATATCACAATTGTCTCAGATTATGGTCATCATCCTACAGAAATTCTTTCTACTATTAATACTATTCGTGAATTTTATGTAAAAAAAAGAATTATAATGTTATTTCAACCTCATCGTTATACTAGAACTAGAGACTGTTATGACAATTTTATATTTACATTTAGTAAAGTAGATGTTTTATTATTATTTAATATATGTTCTGCAGGAGAAAAAGTTATTAAAAACATATCTAGTTCTAATTTAGTATGTAGTTTGTATAATATTGGTTTTAATAATGTTTTGTTAGTTAACAGAGAAAATGTTATTTTTTATTTATTTGATCTTATTAAAAATAATGATTTAATTTTATTTCAAGGTGCCGGAAAAGAAGTAAGTTTATTATTAGATAATTTAAAAAAAAAAGTAAAAATAGTATAATATACATGAAAAAGATTAATGTAGTTGTTTTATTAGGTGGTAGTTCTAAAGAAAGAGTTATTTCTTTAAAATCAGGTTATTGTGTAATACATTCTTTATATTGTTTAAAGAATGTGAATGTTTTTTCGTTAGATCCTAAATATAAATCTTTAAATTACTTATTAGATAAAATTTATTATAAAGTTTTTATTTTATTACATGGTTTAAAAGGTGAAGATGGTAGTATACAGGGATTTTTAGATTGTTATGGTATTCCTTATGTTGGAGGTGGTGTTTTTACTTCTTCGCTTAGTATTGATAAATTTAAAACAAAAATTTTTTTAAGTAGTTTTGGTGTTAAAGTTATTCCTAGTGTGTTAATTAATATAAGGAATTATCATCAATATTTTGTAAGAAAACAAATAAAAGAAAAATTTTTAAAATTTTTATCCTTAAATATCGGTTATCCTTTATTATTAAAACCTACTAAAGAAGGTTCAAGTATTGGTATTTTATTTGTAAAAAACGAAGAATATCTTAAATATTATTTGGTAAAATATTTTTTTTTGTATAAAAATATTATTATAGAAAAATATATTTTAGGATTAGAATATAGTGTGGGTATAATTTGTGATAAGCTAGTATTACCTCCTATTCAAATAAAAAAAAATAATTTAGTTTTTGATTTTCATTTAAAATATTCTAGTAAATTTAATAGTTATTATTTTAATACTTTAAGTTCAAAGTTAAATGATATTTTATCAAGGATATCATTAAATATATGGGATATTTTAGAGTGCAAAGATTTGTTAAGAATAGATTTTATTTTAGATAATGAAGATAATTTTTGGTTTTTAGAGGTTAATACTATACCTGGTATGACTCATAATAGTTTGATTCCTAGATGTGCTAAAAAATTAGGTATAAATTTTGATGATTTAATTAAAATGATTTTATTTAATTCTCATGTGTAATTTAAGAGAGTATTTTATAAACTTAAAATTTAATAATTAGTATTATTAGTTACATTATATTGTATAAAAAGTTGTATAATTATTTTTTGAGTGAATATTTTTAATATTTAGTTTTTTATTAAATCTATTTATTTTGATTAATAATTATTATTTATTTGACATTTATTAAATATTTAATTAATTATGAAATATTTTTATATTTTTAAATAAATTTAAATTATTTAAACATTGAAATATATTTTTATAAGTATTTAAATAAAACTTTATTTTGAATAATTTTTTATTAGTTTTTAAAATTTTTACAAATTTATTATGTTTACACAACTATTTTCTTTTATACATAAAATCAAAAATAAGAATTTTTTTAATAATGTTTACAAATTATTAGAAAATATTAATGATTTAGAAAAAAAATTTATAAATATTTCTGATTATAATCTAAAACGAAAAACTTATGAGTTAAGTTTTTGGTTATCTTCTGGTTATAAAACGTTATCTGATATTCTTCCTATTGCTTTTGCAGTTGTTATAGAAGCAACTAAAAGGGTAATGGGAATAAGACATTTTGAGGTACAAGTTATAGGAGGTATTATATTAAGTCAAGGTTATATTGTTGAAATGAAAACAGGAGAAGGGAAGACTCTTACTTCTACTTTACCGATATATTTATATGCTTTATATCGCAAAGGTGTACATGTTGTGACAGTAAATAATTATTTAGCAAAGAGAGATTCAGAATATAATGGTGTTTTATTTAATTTTTTAGGTTTATCTGTAGGTTTAAATTTATCAGATATTTCTTTTGAAGAGAAAAAATCTGCATATTTAGCTGATATTACTTATGGAATAAGTAATGAATATGTTTTTGATTATTTAAGAGATCATATGGTTTTTTCTAATAGTCAAAAAGTACAAAGAGGTCTTTTTTGCGCGCTTATTGATGAAATTGATTTTGTATTAATAGATGAAGCAAGAACACCTTTAATTATTTCTGATACTATTAATAATAATAGTAATACTGCTTTTTATTTTGAAATAAATAAATTTATTTCTTTTTTAAAAAAAAGTGATAAAAATATGAAAAATGGTGATTTTGTAATTGATAGAAAAAATAATCATATTTTTTTTACTGAAAAAGGTTTACGTAATTTAGAAAATTTGTTAATTTTGAATAAATTAATAAAAAAAAATTCTTCCTTATTTCATTGTCAAAATATTAAAATAATATATTATGTAATATCATTGTTAAAAGCATATTATTTGTATGTAAGGGATGTTAATTATATTATTAAAAATAATAAAGTAGTTATTATTGATGAAAACACTGGTCGTATTATGTTTGACAGAAGATGGTCTGAAGGTATACATCAAGCTATTGAGGCAAAAGAAAACATAAAAATAGAAAATGAAAGTTTTTCTTTATCTTCTATTACTTTTCAAAATTATTTTCGTTTGTATAAAAAATTATCTGGTATGACAGGTACTGCATTAACTGAATCTTCAGAATTTAGTTATATTTATAATATAGACACTATTTCTATACCAACTCATAAATTGATGATTCGCAAGGATTTGCCTGATTTAATATATCTTACTAAACAAGAAAAATTTAATGCTATTATAAATGATATAGTGGAAAAGCATAAACAAAAAAGACCAGTTTTAGTAGGCACAGTTTCTATTAAAAGTTCGGAATTAATTTCTTTAAGGTTGAGTAAGTTAGGTATTAAACATAATGTTTTAAATGCTAAGTTTGATGTTTTTGAAGCTGATATTATTTCTCAAGCTGGTTTACCTAGCGCTATTACTATAGCAACAAATATGGCAGGGAGAGGTACAGATATAATTTTAGGAGGTAATTATTTAAAAAAAATTAAAGGTAATAATAGTAGAAAATTTAATTTAATAAAAAAAATTTGGCAGAAAAAACATGATTTTGTTATTAAAAAAGGTGGTTTATATGTTATAGGCACAGAAAGACATGAATCACGTAGAATTGATAATCAACTTAGAGGTAGATGTGGAAGGCAAGGTGATCCGGGATCTTCGATATTTTATGTTTCTTTAGAAGATTCTTTGATAAAAGTATTTCTTTCTTCTAAAATTAAGAATTTTATTAGAAATATGGGTATAAATTATGGTGAATGTATACAACATCCTTTATTAATATTAGCAATAGAGAAAATACAAGAAAAAGTAGAAAATAAAAATTTTATGTTTCGTAAAAAATTATTATATTTTGATAATGTTGTAGATCATCAAAGAGAAATTATTTTTACCATGAGAAATAATATATTAATCAATAGTTATAATATATTTTATTGTTTGTTAAACAAAATAGTTAAATTAATTTTCTTAAAATTTTCTAGTAAAAAATTAAATTATATTTTAATTTTTTTTATAAATAATTTTAAAATCAATATTGATATCAATATTTATAAGAATAAAAATATAACACAGATACAAAAAATTGTTTTTAATAAATTAATTGTTAAATTTAATAAAAAAAAAACTATTTTAGGCGAAAAAATTATAAAAGTTTTAATTAAAAATATTATGCTAAAAAAATTGGATTATTTTTGGGAAAAACATTTGTCTATTATAGAATATTTTAAGGAAGGTAGTTTTCTTTATTCTTATGCTCAAAAAAGTCCTTTACATGAATATAAAATTCAAACTTCAAAAATATTTTTAAATATATTAGATAAATTTTATATTGATGTTATAAAAGAATTTTTTTTCTTAAATTCTACAAATTATTTAAATTATTTAGTAAACAATGATATATAATTTTTTTTGAAATAAAAAGTAATATTTTATATGTTGATAGTAAAACAAAATATTTTATTGGTTAATATAAAAAATTAATTTTTATATTTTATATAATTTATTTTCTGTAAGAATTAAGTAGAATTTAAATTAAATATGTGTTTTAAATATTTAATATAAAGTTTGTTTTTTTTATATATTTATTAATAATTTTTAATTAAAATATATTTTTTAAAAATTATTTTTATATTTTTATTAAATTTCTTATTTAAAGCAAATTATTTTGAAGTTATTTTTTATAAATATAAGAGGTATATTAAATATATAATATTTATTATATTTTTTTATAGATAATTTTATATTAATATCTATAGTTTTAAAAAATATCTTATTAATTTTGTTTGTTTATAAAGTTATTTTTTGTTATTATAAATATTTGTTTATATTTAATATTATTTTTTTATTTTGGTAATTTTTAAATTAATTTTAATTTTTTATCAAAAAACAAAAGATATTAGGTGTTTTATTTAGCTATAACTAAATTTTGTTAAATTTATATCTTGATAAGTTTTTTTTTATTTTTAATTGTTTTAAATTATTTATTTTTTTAAAAATTTTGTTATTACTATATTTATTATTTTTTTTATATTTTTTATTAATTACAAGTAAATTAGCTATAATTGATAATATCTGACTTATTTTTTTTTTATAATTATTTCTTTAGTTTTTAATTTTACTTATAATTATTTTAATGTTTTGAATAAAAATATATTTTTAAATGATAGTTTTTTGTTTTTAAAAGCATTGTTTTTTTATGGTATTCATAAATTTATTTTGTATTTAAATGTTTTAATTTTTTGGATTGTTTTAAAAGTAATTTTACATTTTTTATATTAATATTCAAGGATATTAATTATTAATATAATTAAGGATTATAAATATTAATTTTTATATATTATTAAGAAATGAATAGTTATCAAAATTTATCTTTAAAGTGGAGACCAAAAAATTTTTGTAATTTTAAAGGACATAATAGTATCATTAAAATTATTAATAATATATTAGTTACTAAACATATTCATAGTTCTTATTTATTTTATGGTCCTAGGGGTGTTGGAAAAACAACTTTAGCACGTTTGTTATCTAAAGGTTTAAATTGTGTTAAAGGTATAACTAATAATTTTTGTAAAAAATGTATAAATTGTATTAATATTTCTTTAGGTAAAGCAGTGGATGTTATAGAAATAGATGCTGCTTCTAGCACCAAAGTAGAGGATATTAGAGATATAATTAGTAAAATATATTATTTACCTATTGTAATGCGTTTTAAAGTTTATATTATAGATGAAGTACATATGTTATCCCGTCATAGTTTTAATGCTTTATTAAAAACTTTAGAAGAACCACCTACTTATGTAAAATTTATTCTTGCTACTACTGAATTTAACAAAATACCAAATACTATTTTATCTAGATGCATGTCTTTTTATTTATCACCTTTAAGTTTTTGGGATGTGTTGGATCGTTTAATATATATTCTTAAAAAAGAAGAAATATTTTATGAAATAGATGCTTTAAATTTTATTGTTATTAAATCTGAAGGTAGTATGAGGGATGCTTTGTTTTTGGTAGATCAGTTATTATTATTTAATTCTAAGAAAAAAATTTTATTAAAGGATATTAATTATTTTTTTAATCTTGTAGAAGAAAAATTTGTTATTTCTTTTTTAGAAAATCTAGTTTTAAATAATAAGAAAGATATTTTAAAAAAATTAAGTTTTATTACTTTTAAAAATATAGACTATTTATCATTAGTAGATTTACTTATTAATTATGTACATGACATGTATCTTTTATCTACATATAAACAAATTTCTAATAAATATTTAAATATTTCTTTTTATGTTTATAAAAAATTAGTAAATTTAATTGAATTTATATCTCATAAAGATATAAAATACATATATAATATTTTGTTATATTGTAAAAAAAATATGTATTTATTTATAAATAATAAAAAAATGATATTTGAGTTTGGAATTTTTCGTATTTTTACGAAGAATATTAATTAATAAATGTCTATTAATTTATAAAATTTTTGTTTTTAAATACTAAAGGTATAATAATATATGAGTAAAAAAAAATATGAATTTCAATCAGAAGTTAATCAATTGTTAGATTTAATGATTAATTCTCTTTATTCTAATAAGGAAATATTTTTAAGAGAATTGATTTCTAATGCTTCAGATGCTATAGATAAATTAAAATTTTATTTACTAACAAATAAACATCCTTCTTTAAAAGATTTTTTTTATGAAATAAAAATTTATGTTGATAGAATAAAAAAAACTTTAACTATTAGTGATAACGGAATTGGAATGTTAGAAAAAGAAGTTATAGAAAATTTAGGAACTATAGCTAAATCTGGTGCTAAAGATTTTTTACAAAAAAATGTTAATAATATTACAAAAAAAAATAAAGATACATTAAATATTATTGGACAATTTGGTGTTGGTTTTTATTCATCATTTATGGTTGCTGATAAAGTTAAAGTATATACTAGATCTATATATGAATCTGAGAAAGACAATGCTATTTTATGGGAATCTACTGGGCAAAGTAATTTTACTGTAAATTTTTATAAAAAAGATAATTATGGAACAGATGTAGTTTTATATATAAAGGATAATTGTCATAAATTTTTAGATGTAGAATATCTTAAAAATATAATTGTTAAATATTCAAATTATGTTAGTACTCCTATAAAAATTAAATCTTTTAATAAAAAAGAAAATAAATATATTTGGGAACAAATTAATACTACTGAGGTTTTTTGGAGTAGAACTAAAGCTGATATTTTAGAAAAAGAGTATATAGATTTTTATAAAGTTTTAACCAATAATAGTTTAGGAAATCCTTTGACATGGATTCATAATAAAGTTGAAGGTAAATATGATTATATTAGTATTTTTTATATACCTGATATTTCTCCTTGGGAGATATGGAATAGAGATGAATATAAAAGTGGTGTTAAAATATATGTTCGCAAAATTTATATTATGGATGATAATAAAAAGATACTTCCTGCTTATTTAAGATTTGTTCAGGGTTTAATAGATTTTAGTGATATTCCTTTAAATGTTTCTAGAGAAATAGTGCAAGATAATGATGTTGTTTCAAAGATAAGTTTAAGTATTACTAAAAAAATATTAAATATGTTAAATAATTTATCTTTAGATAAAAAAAAGTATGATTGTTTTTGGAAAAACTTTGGTTCTATTTTAAAAGAAGGTATAGCAGAAGATATTAATAATAAAGATTTAATTGCTTTATTGTTAAGATTTAATTCAACATATAGTAAAGATGTATATGATTATATATCGTTGCAGGAATATTTGGATCGTATGAAACCTGGGCAAGATAAGATATATTATATAACAGCAGATAGTTATATTATTGCTAAAAATAGTCCTCATTTAGAATCTTATAATAAAAGAAATATAGAAGTTTTACTTTTATGTGATAAAATAGATGAGTGGATGTTAATGTATCTAATTTCTTTTAAAGATATAAATTTTGCTTGTATTAGTAAAGATAATACAAATAGCATTAATAATACTAGTGCTTCTGTTATTAAATCTGATATACAAAACAATGTACATTCTAGTAATTTAGTAAATAATAAAAGTAATATTCCTTCTAGTTTTATTATCAGAGTTAAAGATGTATTAGGTGATTTAGTAGAAGATGTAAGAGTAACTAATCGTTTAGAAAAATTTCCTGTTGTTTTGGTATCTAATTCCAATCAAATGAGTTCTCAGATGGTAAAATTATTAGTTGCAGCTGGTAGAAATGTTCCCAAAATTAAATATTTTTTTGATATTAATTTAGAGCATATATTAATTAAATATATTAATAGTATTACAGATAATGTATTATTTCATAAATGGATTAAATTTTTATTTTATCAATCTTATTTAATTGAAAATAATTCTTTAGAAAATCCTATTGATTTTGTAAATAAAATTAATGATTTAATGCTAAGTTTAATCATATAATATTGTGATACATCATAGTAATGAATATTGTTATAATTGGGCCTCCTGGATCAGGTAAAGGTACTCAGTCTAATTTAATTGTTAAAAATTATAATTTAACATTAGTATCTTTAGGAAATATTTTACGTAATTATTTATTAACTAATAAGAATAAAAATTTTTTATTAGATAAAGAAGTTTGTGCTGGTAATCTTGTATCAGATGATATTTCTATAAAAATTTTAAAAGATTATCTGAAACATAATTCTGCTTATAAAGGTTATTTGATAGATGGTTTTCCAAGAAATGTAAATCAGGCTGTTTTTTTAAATAAAATAATTAAATTAAATTATATTATAGAATTAAAAATTTCTAATAGTGTGATTTATAAACGTTTGTTAGGAAGACAAATTCATATGAAATCTGGAAGAGTATATCATTATAAATATAATCCACCTAAATTAAATAATTTAGATGATATTACTGGTGAAAAATTAGTTGTTCGGAAAGATGACAACATAGACTCTATTAAAAGAAGATTATATTTATATAATAAAAATATTACTTTAATTAGAAATTATTTTAAATTTATTCAAAAAAGTGTTTTAAAGAAAAAGTATTATTTTGTTATTAATGCTGAAGATAATATTAAAAATATTAGTAATAAGATAAGTAGTATTATCAAAAATTAACATTATTTATAATGTTAATTTTTGATATAAATAATTTTTTTTATTTTTTTTTTTATTTGTTTGTATGTTTTTTTGTCTTTTTTGAAAAATTTAATAACTTTATTAGTTCCTTGTCCTAATTTATTTTTTTTAAAATAAAACCATGATCCATTTTTAGTAATTATATTATGTTTTATACCAAGATCTATTATTTCTTTGTATTTATCTATTCCTACATTATATAGAATATGAAATGTAGCTTGTTTAAATGGCGGTGCTACTTTATTTTTTACTACTTTAACTCTTGTTTCACTTCCTATAATTTCATTATTTTTTATTATATTGCTAATTTTTCTTATATCTAATCTTATAGATGCATAAAATTTTAGAGCGTTACCTCCTGTAGTGGTTTCAGGATTACCAAATATTACTCCTATTTTTATTCTTATTTGATTGATAAATATTAAAAGTACATTAGAATTGTTTATATTGCTAGCTAGCTTTCTCATTGCTTGACTCATCATTCTTGCTGTTAAACCTAAATGTGTATCTCCTATTTCACCATCTATTTCTGCTTTAGGTGTTAATGCAGCTACTGAATCTATTACAATTACATCTACTGTTTTAGATTTGGCTAAAGAATTACATATTTCTAAAGCTTGTTCACCATTATCAGGTTGTGAACATAATAAATTATCTATGTTTACTCCTATTTTTCGTGCATATATAGGATCTAAAGCATGTTCTGCATCTATAAAAACACATATTTTACCTTTTTTTTGTGCAGCAGATATTATTTCTAAGGTTAAAGTTGTTTTTCCAGAAGATTCTGGGCCATATATTTCTATTATTCTTCCTATTGGTAGCCCTCCTACTCCTAAAGCTTCATCTAAAGAAAGAGATCCTGTAGAAATTGTTTCTATATTAATATTCTTATTATTTCCTAATTTTATTAGTGTTCCTTTCCCAAATTTTTTTTCAATATTTTGTAAAATTACATCTATATTTTTTTGTTCTTTATTTATCATTTTATTAATTTTTTTTAAATATTATATATATAATATATAATTATATTAAATTTTGATTAAAAAAAATATAAATACATAATTATGTTGAAATCTATTGATGAAATAAGATCTATGTTTTTAGATTTTTTTAAAAAAAAAAATCATCATGTGGTTGCAAGTAGTTCTTTAGTACCTGATATTGATGATAGTTCTATATTATTTACTAATTCTGGAATGAATCAATTTAAAAATATATTTTTAGGTATAAAAGAACCTTTATATAAAGAAATAGTATCTATACAAAGGTGTTTAAGAATAAGTGGAAAACATAATGATTTAAAAAGTGTTGGATATAGTCCTAGACACAATACTTTTTTTGAAATGATGGGTAATTTTAGTTTTTCTTCTTACTTTAAAAAAGAAGCTATTTTGTATGCATGGGAACTATTAACAGAACCAAATTGGTTTAATTTGCCAAAAAAAAATTTATTTGTTACTGTAAATATTTTAGATAAAGAATCATATTATATATGGGAGAAAGTAGTTAAGATACCTAAAGAACGTATTTTTGTTTTAGGTGATAAAAAAAATTTCTTTAAAAATGATAATTTTTGGAAGATGTCTGAATTTGGTTTATGTGGACCTAGTACTGAAATATTTTATGATTTTTCTAATGGCAAATATTTAGGTGAATTTAATTCAAATAATAGTATTAATTATTTAGAAATATGGAATATTGTTTTTATGGAATTTAACCATGAATTAAATGGTGATTTTATTTCTTTATCTAAAAAATCAGTTGATACAGGTATGGGTTTGGAAAGAATAACATCTATTTTACAAGGAGTAAGATCTAATTTTGAAATAGATATATTTCAAGAACTGATATTTACGATATCTAATTTTGTTGATATTAAAATAAATCATTTAAATAAATATATTTTTTATATTATTTCTGATCATATAAGAGCTGTTATTTACTTAATATATGATAATATTATACCTTCTGGTAATCATAGAGGATATATTTTACGTAAATTAATAAGAAGAATTCTGATACATATTGATTTTTTAAAGGTAAAAAAAGATTTTCATTTGTATGATTTATTTTATAGTGTTTTTAATAAAAAGTTATCTTTTTTTAAAATAGAATTATTTGATAATAATTTTTTATTAAGATTAAAAAAAATACTTAATAATGAACAGAAAAAATTTTTATTTAATTTGAAAAGAGGATTAAATTTATTAAATTATTATATATATAACCTTAAAGGGAAAAAATTTTTAGAAAGTAAAATTATATATATGTTATATGATACTTTTGGTTTACCATTAGATGTTATTAAAGATGTTTGTAAAAATAGTAATATAGAAATAGACTTATCTAAATTTGAAAATAAATTGTTTGCAAAAAAAAAAAAATCCTCTTATCAAATTAGTTATAATAATAATATTTTTTCAAAAAGTAACAAAAAAAAATTTTTAAAAACAAAATTTTTAGGTTATTTAAATATTAATAATATTAAATCTAAAATTATTGCTATTTTAGATGAAGAAAACAATCTTTTAAATAAAACTAGTTTAAATAAAAAGAAATTAATATTTATTTTAAAAGATACTATATTTTGTCCTAAATTAGGTGGACAACAAAATGATGTTGGTTTTTTGTTTACTTCTAATAAATTAAATAAATTTATAATTAATGATGTTATAACATTAGATGGATATATACTACATATAGGTTATATAAAATATGGTAGTTTTAGTGTTTATGATTATGTAATTTTACAATATGATGAATTTAATCGTAGAATGTTGTCATGTAATCATACTGCTTCTCACTTATTGTATTATTCTTTAAATAGAATATTAAAATTTCCTTTATATAAATATAGTTGTTCTATTAAAAATAATTTAATATGTGTAGATTTTTTTTACTTATTTGATATAAGTGATAAAGATATAAAAAAAATTGAATATTTAGTTAATTTAAAAATATCAAAAAGCTTTTTAGTAGAAGAATTTTTTTTAGATAGTAATAATAATAATAATGTTAATAATATTTTTGATTTAAATATTCCTTATTTAAAATGTAAAATTAGCAATAATTATGTAAGATTAGTTAAAATTAATGATGTTTCTGAAGAACAATGTTATGGTTTGCATGTGCAAAATACTAAGGATATTAAATATTTTGTTATATATAAAATATATAATATTAAACATGGTGTAAAAAGAATAGAGGCTATTTCTTCTGATTATGCTTTTGATTATTTAAATAAACAAAGAAATATTGTTAAGAAGTTTTCTAAAATGTTTAGTTCTGAAGAAGATAATTTATATTTAAAAGTTTGTTTGTTTTTAAAGAAAAACAAAGATCTTCTTAAAAGAAATAAAATTATTTTAAATATGTATTTAGATAATACAATAAATTTACTTTCTAATTCAAAAATTTTTATGAAAAATAAAAAAAATTTTTTAATTAAAGATATATCCGACATTAAATTATATCAGAATATGTCTTATATAATATTAAATGTTTTAAAAAAAAAATTTAATTTAGAAATTATTATTTTAATAAAATTAAAATCTGATCATTTAATTTTTTATATTTTAGGCAATAAAGTTTTCTTTTTAAGAAATAACATTAAAGAGTTTTGTTCTAAAATAATTTCTTTTTTTTATAAAAAAAATTCTGTAAATCAAGAAAAGACAAAAATAAGTAGAAATTTTATTATTTTAAAGATAAAGAAAAATAACCTAATATTTTTTAAAGAAAAATTGTGTGTTTTATATGCATATATAAAATCTTGTATTTATTAATATTTGTTTTTATTTGTGTGTTTATGTATACTATTTATTGTGTAATTTTTAAATTTAATTAATTAAATTTATAATAAGTTTATAAGGAGCAAATAATGCTTATTCTAACTCGTAGAGTTGGTGAAACACTTGTCATTGGAGATAAGATTACTATAACATTGTTAAGTATTAAAGGTAATCAAGTACGTATAGGTATTAATGCTCCTAAAGAAATATCAGTTCATAGAAAGGAAATTTATATTAAAATTAAAAAGGAACGTAATTTTAAAAACAAAAATTTATAAGTATTTTTTCTCAGGTGAAATGGCCGAGTGGTTTAAGGCGCTCCTCTGCTAAGGGAGTATGTTTATACATCGAGGGTTCGAATCCCTCTTTCACCGATTATTTTTTTGCATCCGTAACTCAGTAGGATAGAGTACTCGGCTACGAACCGAGAAGTCAGGGGTTCGAATCCTCTCGGATGCGTTGTTTTGTATAAAATAATTTTAATTTTTAAAGAGATTATTATGTCTGTATTAGAGAAATTTTTAATTGATCATACAAAATTACAAGCTCCTTCTGTACGTAAAGCAAAAATTATAATAACTCCTAAAGGAGATAAAGTTATTGTTTTTGATTTACGTTTTTGTTTGCCTAATATCAAGATATTATCTGATAAAGGCATACATACTTTGGAACATTTATTTGTTAATTTTATGCGAAGTTATATTGATAATGAATGTAAATATAATTATAAAAAAATTATTGATATTTACTCTATGGGATGTCGTACTGGTTTTTATTTAATTTTATTATCTAATGAAGATAATTGTTATAATTTAATAATAAAATCTTGGGAAAATTCTATGTTAGATATTATAAATATTAAAGATGAAAACATTATTGGTAATAATGTTTATCAATGTGGATCCTATTTATTACATTCATTATTAGAAGCAAAAGAAATAGCAAAAGATATTTTAAGCAAAAAAATAATTATTTTAAAAAATAAAAATTTGATTTTAAACAATAAATAAATTAAATAAATATATGTATTATTTAGTTTAATAAATTATTAATTATATAAAAAATAAAAAATTTAACTTAAAAATTTAAATTTTTTGGATATCTAGGAAAAGGTGTAACATCTCTAATATTTTTCATACTTGTAATATACATTAATAATCTTTCTAATCCTAAACCAAAACCTGAGTGTGGTATTGTTCCAAATTTTCTTAATTCTCTATACCACCAATAATTTTTTTTATTTAGTTTTTTACTTAAAATGTTATTATCTAATTTTTTTATATTACTTTCTCTTTCTGAACCACCAATTATTTCACCTATATGTGGATAAATAATGTCCATACATGATACAGTTTTTTGGTCTTTATTAATTTTCATATAAAATGGTTTTATTTGTTTGGGATAATTTTTTATTATAACTGGACTTTTGAAATATTTTTCTGTTAAAAAAATCTCGTGTTCAGTTGTTATGTTTGTTCCCCATTTTATAGGGTTTGTAAATATTTTTTCTTTTTTTTTCAATATATTTATAATATCTATATAATCTAATTCTACTATATTGTTTTTTAAGAGATAATCAATATTTAAATTAGATTTATTATATTTAATTAAAAAATTAATATCTTCGTGGTTATGTTTTATAGTATTTTTAACAGTATAAAAAAGCATTTTTTTGCATATTTCAATAGTTTTTTTTAAATTATAAAATCCTATTTCTGCTTCTAACATCCAAAATTCTGTTAAATGTTTTGTAGTGTTTGAATTTTCTGCCCTAAATACTGGCCCAAAATTATATACTTTTGGAATAGCACAAGCATAACTTTCTAAATTTAATTGTCCTGAAACAGTTAAAAAAGTTTTTTTTTTAAAAATTTTATTTTTTATTTCAAACATTTTACTATATCCTTCTGTATCTAAAGAAGTAAGAATAGGTGTGGGTATCCAAATAAAATTATGTTTTTGAAAGAATTGATGTAAATAATATACTAAGGATTGTCTTATTCTGCTTATAGAACTTATAATTTTTGTTCGTGGTCTAAAATGAGATATACTTCTTAAATATTCTAATGAATGGTATTTTTTACCTATAGGATATTTTTTAGGGTTTTTGATATGTCCTATAATTTTCATATTTTTTATTTTTATTTCATTTTTTTTTATTTTTTTATTATAAAAGATAATACCTTTTGCTTTAATGGAACATCCGTTTGTTATTTTTTTGTTTAAATTACAAATAATTTCTTTGTTGACAATTATTTGAAGATGATTGAGTGATGTTCCATCATTAATATCAATAAAAAATATACCTATCTTAGAAGTTCTTATGTTTTTTATCCATCCTTTAATTTTTATTTGTTTGTTTTGATTAATTACTTTATTTTTAATTTTATTTATTTTTTTTATTATATAACACATTTTATTGATAATGTTTTTATTTTATGTGAAGTTTTTTAAAAATTTTAAATATATTTTATGTTTATCTTTTTCTTTTTTATTAGCTTTGATAATAAAAGGTTTTTTTTGAGTTATTTTTTGTATATATTTTTTTTTTTTTTTGTCAAAGATAATATTTTTTTGTGTTTTTGTCATATTTAAAAATATTAGTGTTAATATTTTTGCATCTATTAATGCTCCATGTTTTTCTCTTTTAATATTTTTAATATTATATCTTTGTGCTAATGAATTAAGATCGTTTTTTTTTCCTGGAAATAATTTTCTAGCAATTAATAATGTATCTGTTATTTTACATATATTTTTTATTTTAGTAATTTTATTGTTAATTAATTTTAATTCGTATTCAATAAATTTTATATCAAAATTAGCGTTATGTATAATTAGTTCAGCATTTTTGATATAATTTATTAATTCACAAGATATTTGTGAAAATATTGGTTTTTTTAGTAAAAATTTATTATTAATACCATGTATTTCGTATGCTTTATTATCTATTTTTCTATTTGGATTTAAATAATAGTGAAAAATATTGTTAGTTATTTGTTTATTAATTATTTCAATAGCACCTATTTCTATAATTTTGTGTCCTAAATAATGTTTATCTATTAAATTCATTCCTGTTGTTTCAATATCTAATACTATTTGTCTGTTCATAGATGTGAATATTCTGTCTGATTTTTATTTTTTATTTTATCGATTATAATATAATATATTTATTTTAATTTATTATAAAGTTTATGTTGGAAAAAATATATATTTATACTGATGGTTCATGTATTAATAATCCTGGTCCTGGAGGTTGTGCTTCTATAATTAGAATTAACAATTGTAGGAAGAAAAAAATTTTTAAAGCGGGATTCTTTTATACAACTAATAATAGAATGGAGTTAATGGCTGCTATTTTTCCTTTACAATATTTATTAAAATTTAATCAAAATTTTTGTATTATAAAGATTTTTACTGATAGTAATTATTTATATGCTGGTATAACTAATTGGATATATTTGTGGAAAAAAAGAAATTGGAAAAATTCTAATAACAAAATTATTAAAAACATAGATTTATGGTTAATTTTAGAAAATTTATCTTCTTTTTTTAAAAATAAAATTAAATGGAATTTAATTAAAGGACATACTGGTGATTTTAATAATGAAGAAGCTGATAAAATTGCTTTTCTATCAGCTAAAGAACCTAAGTATATTGATTTATACCACCCTTTTATCTCTGTGTAAGAGATAAAATGGTTTGGTATAAAATGATATAAAACATTATTCTTTATTAATATTTATTTTTTTAGGTTTTTCATGTTTTATTATTTTTTGTTCTAATGTGATTGATAGTAGTCCATTTTTTAATTTAGCTTTTTGTACTTTTATGTGTTTTGGTATTGTATAGCTAATATTAAAATTTTTTTTATTAATTCCTTTGTGTATCCATTCTAAATTTTGAGTTATATTTTTTTTTTTTATTTTGTTACCTTTTATATTAAGTTGTCCTTTTGTAATGTTTATTTCTAATTCTTTTTCTTTCCATCCTGGTAAACTTATTGTTAATTTAATTTTGTTTCCTATTTTTTTAATATTATATACTGGAAATATGTGTAATGGTGTATCTCCTGTTAATTTACTAAATAATTTATCTATTTTATTAAATCTGTTTGAGAATATAAATTCTGGAAAATTACGTATTATTGATAAAGATTTATATGACATAATTATAACCTCTTTAATTTTTATTATTGGTTATTATTAAGTAATTATTATGGTTTTAATATTTTTTTTCAAGTTTTTTATATGATTTTACATTAATTTAGTTTTAAATATTGCTATACATTTTCATTTATTTATCAATATAATATATTAAAAAGTGATGTAAAATTTTTATCAAATATAAATTATACAAATTTCTAAATTTTTAGAAGGAGTTTTTAGGTATGGTGTTAAAAATTGGTATTAATGGTTTTGGAAGAATTGGTAGATCAGTATTTCGTAATTCCCAATATAGAAGTGATGTTATTGTGGTTGCTATTAATGATTTAATAGATATAAATTATTTATCTTATATGTTGAAATATGATTCAACACATGGTGTTTTTGACGGTAAGATAAATGTATTAAGTGATAATTTGTTAGATGTTAATAATAATAGTGTTCATATTACTTCTTGTAAGAATCCTTCTGATATTCCTTGGGGTAAATTTAATGTTGATGTTGTAGTAGAATCTACAGGTATATTTTTAACTAAAGATTTATCTTATGGGCATATTTTAGGTGGTGCTAAATATGTTGTCATTACAGGTCCATCTAAAGATGATACGCCTATGTTTGTAATGGGTGTTAATCATGATAAATATAATGGACAAAAAATTGTTTCTAACGCTTCTTGTACTACAAATTGTTTAGCTCCTATAGTAAAAGTTATTCATGATAATTGTGGTATTGTCGAAGCTTTTATGACTACAATACATGCAGCTACTGCCACACAAAAAGTTGTGGATAGTCCTTCTTCTAGGGATTGGCGAGGTGGAAGAAGTGTTTTTCAAAATATTATTCCTTCTTCAACAGGAGCTGCTAATGCTTTAGGTTATATTATCCCTGACTTAAAAGGTAAAATAACAGGAATGGCTTTTAGGGTTCCTACTTCTAATGTATCTGTTATAGATGTTACTGCTAGATTACATAATAGTATTACCTATAAAGATTTATGTGTTCTGATGAAAGAAGCTTCTAGTAGTTATTTAAAAGGTATTTTAGGTTATACTCACGACGAGGTGGTATCTTCTGATTTTAATGGAGAAAAAATGACTTCTGTTTTTGATGCTAAAGCTACTATGGTTTTAAATAGTAAATTTATTAAAGTTGTTTCATGGTATGATAATGAAGTTGGTTATTCAGAAAAAGTTTTAGATTTAGCTGTATATATTTATAAAAAATGTAGTATTATTTAATAATAAATAATAGTATATTTATTTGAATATATTTAGTTTAACGTAGTTTTAATTTTTTGGTGTTTAATTTTATTTATTTAAAGGTAATATTGATGTCAAGAGTTAAAGGTAGTGTAAAGTGGTTTAATGAATCTAAAGGATTTGGTTTTATTACTCCCAATAATAGTGAGAAGGATGTTTTTGTACATTTTTCTGCTATTCAAAGTAGTGGTTTTAAAACATTAACTGAAGGACAATTAGTAGAATTCGAGATTACTGATGGAGCTAAAGGTCCTTCCGCGGTAAATGTTGTTCCGTTAAAAGATAGTGGTGGTAGTAATAACAAATAAATTTGATTAAAGGATTAAGCAAGTTTTATAATAAATAATTTTTTGATAAATTTATTATGTTTAAATAAACATTATTTATGTATATTAATAATAAGTTTTAAAATTTTTTTATTTTATTATAAAATTTTTATTTAAGGTACTAATGTGAATTATTTAAGTTTTTAATAAATTTAAATAATTCATATGTACTTTAAATTTTTATTTATTTTTATGTATTTTATTTAAAATGTTTTTTTTGTTTCGTTTTTTTTTATTACAGTGGTGTTTATATTTTTATATATATTTTTAAATAAAGTAAATATGCTTTTTTAAGACAATATATTTTTATGGTTTTAGTTTTTATATTTATTTATTTTTAACTCAGATTGTTATAATTTCAATTTTAACTTAAATAAATATTTATTAAAATAAATTATTTCAAATATATGTTTTTTTAAACTCAAAGATTAATGTTTTAAAATTATTTTAAAGAATTATTAATACAAATATTTTTATTTTTTTTAATTTTTAACATAAATTTTACAAGAAAATATTTGGGTTTTTTATGTATTTTGTGTGTTTTTATTTTTAATATTAATGATGAGATTATTAATTTTTGCTTTTATTTGTGTATTTAGTTTGTTATATAATGTAATTGTATTGAAACATATTATGTAAGTATATATAACTTTAGTTATATATACTTACATAATATGTTACAATACAATTACATTATATAACAAACTA
>CP144793.1:141152-303086 GCA_036689325.1 Candidatus Stammera capleta
TTTTTCTATTTTTTTAACTGCATTAACTAAATTATGTATAAGATGATTAATATTTTCTTTCATTGTGAATTTGTTGTGTTTGTTATATAATATAATTTTATTGAAACATATTATGTAAGTATTAATATAATACTTACATAATATGTTTCAATAAAATTATATTATATAACAAACACAACAAATTCACAATGAAAGAAAATATTAATCATCTTATACATAATTTAGTTAATGCAGTTAAAAAAATAGAAAAAAAACACACCAAACAAATAAAAAAAATCAAACTATTTCGTAAACAAGTTAATTTATTCAAACATAAATTAAAAAATAAAAATATTTCTGTAAATAGTTATAATACTTATATTTCGCGAGCAAGAAGACAATTCCTAAACATTAAGCACCATAATTTTAATAAAAAAATAACATTTATTTTAAAGAATTTCCCCTTTTTTACACAAGAAATAAATCAAAACTTTGTTCAACCTAAAACAACACAAAATTTAAAATTCAAAATAAACAAATTTAAAATAAAATTATACAAAACAGATATTCTTATTAAAAATATAAATAAATTACAAATTAACTCAAATAACACAAATAAAATTATACAATTAATAACAAAAATACCAGAATGGAAAAATGAACTTAAGTTTTTATTAGAAAAAAAATGGTATACAGCTAACAAAAATATAATTTTTAAAACACAACAAAGTACTAATTTGTTAAAAAAAATAGAAAAAATCAAAATCCATCATGAAATTTTATACATTCTAAAATTAGAAAAAAGAAAATATTTATATATTAAAAAACAAAACTTAGAAAAACTAAAAAAAAAAGAAAAACAAATTATTACAATTAATTATATTAATTATATGCAAAAAATTAATAATATTTTAACAAACAACTATCCTTTAGATAATATAAAAAACTTTTCTTTAACTTTATTTGCTTTATCAGCTGTATCAGGAAGAAGAATGATTGAAATAATAAAACTAGGCAATTTTAAATACAAAAACAAAAATGAAATAGTATTTAAAGGGCAAGCAAAAACAACAAATAAAAAAAAATATAACATATACTTATTATACAATCCTAAAAAGTTCATCAAAAAAATAAAAGAATTAAGAAAATCAAAAATATTAAAAAAAATAAAACATAAAATAAAAACCAAAAAAAACAAATATCAATCAACAAATAGTCAAATAAGTAATTATTTATCTAATCCATTAAATAAATGGGTAAAAATATTTTTTAATAACCACAAAAGAACATATAAAGATAGTAGATCAATTTACAGCAAAATAGTTTTTGAAATGTGGTTCAAAAAACACAAACAATGGAAAAACACAAGTAAAGATATATTTTTTTATAAGATTTTAGGACATAAAAATATAAACAACCAAATACACTACAAACAATTTAAATTATTTAATTTTCTCCCACAATGGAAACCAATAAAAAAAAATATTATTTTAACAAGAATAAATAACTTATCAAAATTAGATAACAAATTAAGTAAAATAATAAAAAGAAAAACAGCTTTTAAAATACATGAAATTACCAAAAATTTAATAAAAAAAAATCCATATTTATTAATTAATAATTATTTACTTAGAAAATTTGGTTTTAATACAAGATTAATACAAAGATATATAAAATTTATTGCTCCATATATAAATCAAAAAAAAACCAAAGGAAGATACAAAATAATAGAAAGTAAAAATAATAAAATAATTATTTAAATCTTAATACACTTAAATTATTTAATATGAAATTAAATAAATTTAAAATTTATTAAAAATAAAATTATTATTTTAAAAATTATTTATATTTTCCATAAAAATATAATTAATAAAATTATTATATTAATAATATATAATATATATGTAATTTTATTCTTAATAAACGTTTAAATAATACTATAAATTTTTTACTTTAACATGTGCAACAGCAACAGCTAATGCATCAGAAATATTACAATCATTAATATTAAGTTTAAATATTTCACATATTAATTGATTAACATATTTTTTGTTTAAATTAGCTTTGGAAAAAACTATTTTCCTTATAATACTAATATTATACTCAAAAACAGATAATAAATTATTTACAGCAGCTAACATTATTACACCACTAACTTGACTTAATTTTAAAGTAGCATTATTATTCTTAAAAAAAAATACTTTTTCAATAGCCACTTCCATAGGCTTATAATTCATAAAAACATAGTGTATCAATGAATAAATATTTCTTAACCTTTCTAAAAAACAACCAGATCTACTCCTTATACAACCACTTGTCAAATAAGTAAAATTCCCATCTTTTTTTATATCTATTATACCAAAGCCAGTTGAATAAGAACCAGGATCTATACCTATTACTCTTATCATAATATTTACTTTACTATTCTATTTAAACATAATCAGGTGCTCCAGTTAATAAACAAACTCCTGAAGTAGTTTTAGGAAAAGCTATAACATCTCTAATATTACTAATTCCTGTTAATAACATTATAATCCTATCCAAACCCAAAGCTAAGCCTATATGAGGTGGAGTACCAAATTTTAAAGCTTCCAAAAAAAAACCATACCTTTTTATTTGCAAATATTTACTTAAACCTAATATATTAAAAATTTCCTTTTGTAAATTAAAATCATAAATCCTATTTGAACCACTACCTATTTCATAACCATTAATGACTAAATCATATGAACTTGATATTATAGAAGTATAATCTGATATATGTTGAAGTTCATTCAAAGTAACATTTAAAGGCATAGTAAATGGATGATGATAACTTTGAATATTGTTTTTTTTATTTTTAAAAAACATAGGAAAATTTTTTATCCAAACAGGACAAAAATCATTACTTTTTATTAAATTAAAACTCTTGCCCAAAAATTTCCTCACATAAGGAAGATTATATTTTTTTAATAAATCAATAACAAGTACAAATAATAAATCACCAACACATAAATCTTTGATATAAACTAATAACTTTTTTACAAAATATTCATTAATAGTTAAAATACTTTTTGAACAATTATATATAATTTTATTATTCTTAAAAACATTAATTGTTATATAAAAATAATCATAAAAGTTGTTTTTTTTTAAAAACTCCAAAATATTTTGAAAATCAACATTAACATTATATTTACCTTTTACTAATACACCTATGATTTCTATATTATTTGTGTAATTATATAATTTTTTTAAAAAAGATAAACTAATAAATTTTAATGGATTTCTTAAATCAGGTTTATCTGTACGATAACAATAAATAGCATCAATATAATTTATTTTTTTAAAAGGACATATTAATTTATAATTCAAAAACTTTAACCATATTTTATACAGTAAATTTTCTATTATAGTACTAATATCCTTAAAATTAGCAAAAGATAATTCTATATCTAGTTGAGTAAACTCAGGTTGACGATCAGAACGTAAATTTTCATCCCTAAAACATTTTACAATTTGATAATATCTGTCAACACAAGACATCATTAAAAGTTGCTTAAATATCTGTGGAGATTGAGGTAAAGCAAAAAATTTATTTCTGTAAAATCTACTTAAAACTAAATAATCATTAGCTCCTTCATGAGTAGTTTGTGTTAAAAAAGGTGTTTCTATTTCAATAAATTTTTTATTTTGAAAAAATTTATGTATTAATAATGTAACTTTAGAACGAATTAACAATACATTAAACATAAACTTCCTTCTTAAATCTAAAAATCTATATTTTAATCTAATATGTTCAGAATTATTAAGATAATTATTGTCCAAAGGTAGAATAGATGCACGATTAAAAACCAAACATTTTTCTGCTAACAATTCAACATTACTTGTTGAAATATTTTTATTATTTTTAATTTTTTTAAAAATTTTACCTACTACTTTAACACAAGATTCTTTAGTTAATTTTAAACATAAATTCCACAACTTAGTATCTTTTTTTTTTATAATTATTTGAATTATTCCTGTACAATCTCTTAAATTTAAAAAAATAAATTTCTTTAAAAAACGTAAATTATCAATCCAACCACATAATTTTACTTTTTTATTAATATCAGATATATTTAACAAACCACAATAATTTGTACGCATCATTGTATTAACTCTTTAAAATAAATTTATTTATAAAATAAATATTGATTAATAAATATATTTTATTTATAAAATCATTATACTCAATTAATAACTAACATAACAATATATATGAATATAAATCAACATATAAAAAATAAAATAAATAAATTTTTTAAAAAAACAAATATTAAATATTTTAAAAATATTTATAGAATTACTACTAATAATAACTTTAATGACTATCAAATAAATGGTCTTACAAATATAACCAAAAAAAACAAAATAGATCAAAAATTTTTATTTTATAAAATAACAGAAAAATTAAAACATTGTAAATTAATTAATTATGTAAACACCACAAAAACAGGAATAATAAATATTATTCTTAATAAAAAAGAAATAGAAAATATCGTAAATAAATACGCAAAAAAAAAAAAATTTTGGCATAAAAAGTAAAAAAACTAAAAATATAATAATTGATTACTCATCACCTAATATAGCAAAAGAAATGCATATTGGTCATTTAAGATCCACTATAATAGGAGATAGTATTGCTAATATACTAGAATTTTTAGGACATAAAATAACTAGAATAAACCATATTGGAGATTGGGGAATACAATTTGGAATTATCATAGCATGGATTAAAAAAAAAAATATTAAATTAAAAAAAAACATCTCTTATCTAGAAAATATATATATAAAAGCACGTAAATTCTTTAAAAAAAATAAAGAATTTAGTAAAAAAGCACGTAAATATGTAGTAAAATTACAAAAAAAAGAACCAAAAACAACTAATTTATGGAAAAAAATAGTTAAAATCACCGTTGAAAACAATCAAAAAATATATAATTTTTTAAAAATAAAACTAAACAATAATAACATATTGGGAGAAAGTTTTTATCAAAAATTTCTTTATAAAATTATCAAAAAACTAATAAAAAAAAAAATAATAATAAAAGATAAAAAAGCAATTATAGCATTTACTAAAATTAAACATAAAAAAAATTGTTTAGTTATAAAAAATAAAGAAGGTGGATATTTATATAGCAGCACAGATTTAGCTTGTATTAAATATAGATGTAAACAACTAAAAGCTGAAAAAATAATATATTTAACTGATTTTAGACAAAAACAATATTTAAAATCTATATTTGAAATATCAAAAAAAGCAAAATTTACAAACAAAAAAACCAAATTAATACATTACTATTTTGGCACAATTTTAAACAAAAACCAAAAACCTATTAAAACTAGAGATGGAAATAACATAAAATTAAAAACTTTAATAAAAAAAGCAATAACAAATTTTAAAAATAACAAAAAACAAAAAAAAAAAAATTCCTATAATATCAATCACAAATTAACTATAAGTGCAATAAAATACTCAGATTTAATAACACACAGAAAAAAAAATTATATATTTGATTGGAATAAAATATTTTCATTTAAAGGCAAAACAGGTCCCTATATACAATACGCATACACAAGAATAATATCGATTTTAAAAAAAAACCAAATCAATATAACAGAAGCCATAAAAAACTATAAAATTAAAATACATAATAAATTAGAATACAAAATCATAAAAGAACTATTAAATTTTGAAGAAATAATCATAGTTGCTTCAAAAAAAGGAACACCACATTTAATATGTCATTATCTACATAACCTAACAACAATGTTTTCACAATATTATGAAAAAAATAATATTACTTATAATAAACACAAAAAAAGCAAACTAAAATTAATAGCAATTATAGCAAAAACAATTAAAACAGGTTTATTTTTACTAGGTATTCCAGTATTACAAAAAATGTAAAATTTTCATGTTTAACCTAAAAATCTACCAATGGTAAAACGATATAAATTATTATAATCTTTATAAGATTTAACATCTTTATAAAAATTTATTATAAAATAATAATAAATTAACTTAACATGTAAATGATCATGTTCTATAATTAGATAACCATTTTTTTTTAAAAAAAAAGTAGAATATTTAATTATATATAAAATATCTTTTAATCCATTGTTATAAGAAACTAAAGAAAAATAAGATTCATATCTTAAATCACCTTTAAATAAAAAACAACTATTTTTTTTTATATAAGGTGGATTACTAATTATTATATTATATAATGAATTTTTAAAATTTACATGTGAAAACCAATTACTATAAAAAAAAGATGTATTTTTCAAACGTAACCTTTTAGCATTCAAATTAGATAAATATACAGCTAAAAAATTAATATCTATTCCAGTAACTTTGATATTAGGAAATTTCTTAGCTAAAACTAAAGAAATAGCACCAGATCCTATACCTAATTCCAAAATATCTAAAATCTTATGCTTTTTAATGATACTAACAATTAAACTAACCATTACTTCAGTTTCAAAACGAGGGATAAAAATATCAAAAAATATTTTCAAAGATAAGTTATAAAAATAATGTATACCAATAATATATGATAATGGTTCACCACGTAATCTTCTGATAAATAATATATTTAAACATAATAATATATGTTTATTTAATAAAAAGTTTTTATTAAGTAAAATCCAAAAAACACTTTTTTTTAAAACAAAATTTAGTAAATATAAACAATCTTTATATATATTATAAATTTTATATAATTTTACCTTTTTATTAAACCAATCAATTATTCTCATAATTATTATTATTAAATATTATAATAGGTTTTATTAACAAATCTAAATCACCAGATAAAATATTATTTAAGGAATATATAGTTAAATTAATACGATGATCAGTAACACGATTTTGTGGAAAATTATAAGTACGATTACGATCACTTCGTAAACCAGTACCTAATAAATTTTTTCTTAAAAAAGACTCTTTCTTTTTTTTTTGAGATTCCCGCAAAGAATAAATTCTAGATTTTAATATACTTAAAGCTTTAATTTTATTTCTAAATTGAGATCTTTCTTGTTGACATTCAACAACTATTCCTGTAGGAATATGAGTTATTCTAATAGCGGAATCAGTTGTATTTACATGCTGTCCACCAGCACCTGAAGATTTAAAAGTATCTATCCTAATATCTTCATTGTTAATTTGAGGTAATTGTTTAACAGGAATATCAGGCATCACAGCAACAATACAAGTAGAAGTATGTATTCTACCCTGATTTTCAGTTAAAGGTACACGTTGTACTCTATGACCTCCAGATTCAAATTTTAATTTTTTATAAACATTTTTACCACTTATTTTTAAAATAATTTCTTTAAAACCACCATGATCATTTGTATTAACATTAATAACTTTTACTTTCCATTTTTTTTTTTCAGAATATTTAATATACATTTTAGATAAATCACAAACAAATAATGCTGCTTCTTTTCCTCCAGTGCCAGCATAAATTTCTAAATAAACATTAAATGTATCATGTTTATCTTTATAAATGTTTTTTATTAATTTTTCTAATTTTATACAAGTTATTTTCCGTGAGTAATGAACTTTTTTAATTTCTTCTTTAGCAAGAATAGATAATTCTTTATCTTGTAATAAAGATTTTGCAAATTTTAAATCCTTTGTATATTTTTTCCATAAATTAAAATAATTTTTAATTTTAAGCAAATTATTATATTCCTTATAAAGAAAAAAATCTTTTTGAAAATACTTTTTTTTATTAAATATCTTTTTCTCTATATCTAATAAACGATGTAATAATAAAAGTATCTTCTTTTTTATCATATTATCCATAGAAATCCTACATAAAGTTTTTGAAAAAATCATTTCTTTATATATTTAATAATATATTTATATAATATACAATATTATATAAATTTTAAAAATTTTTAATATAAAAATTATTTTAGAATATAACTACAAATAATAAAAAATGAATATCAAATTAATTACAGGTATAGGTAATGCAAATAAAAAATTATTAAATACCAGACATAATGTCGGAACATGGGTAATAAAAAAATTCTTACATGAAAAAAATATAAAAGAAATTAAACTAGGTAAAATATATGAAATAAACATAAATCATAAAAATATATATTTATATATACCCAACACATATATCAACAATAGTGGAAAACATATATTTATTATAAAAAAAGAATTAAAATTACAAAATAAAGAAATTCTTATTATTCATGATGATATTGATCTTAATCCGGGAAGAGTAAAACTAAAACAAGGCATAGGTAGTATATGTACACATAACGGAATAAAAGATATAGCAAAAAATATTAAAGGTAAAATTAATTTTTACAGATTAAGAATAGGTATAGGAAAACCTTGTGATAAACAACACATAAAAAAATATGTATTATCAAAACCTAACAAAACAGATAAAAACAATATTTTAAAAGTAATAAAAAAAATAATTTTTTGTATAAAATTTTGGATATCACAAAATAATTTAAACAAAGTAATTAATATTTTACATACAAAAAATAATATTTAATTTAAAATTAAATTATCTCAAATGGATATAAATGATATAAAAAAAAAAATAAAAAACATAAAGAAAAAATTTATTTTTTTAAAAAAAATTACAAAATTTAATAAAATAAAAAAAAAAATTCAAAAAATAAAACAAATATTTAACAAAAATATTTGGACTAATTATAAATATAGTTTAAAAATAACAAATAAGTACTTATTTTTAAAAAAATCTTTTAAAAAAATAAATAATTTCGATACAAAAATTAAAAAAATTAATCAATATTTAAAAGAAAAACCACACAATATTATAAAAAATAAAAATAATATTAAAAATATCAAAAAAATATATAGTGATTTAAAAAAATTAAATTTAAAATTTTTACTAAACAAAAAACATGATATTAAAAATTGTTACATAGAAATAAAACCAGGCTCTGGAGGTATAGATGCACAAGATTGGTCCTATATTTTATATAAAATGTACAAAAAATGGGCAAAAAAAAAAAAATATAAAATCAAAACACTAAATATAATATATGCTGAAACAGCAGGAATCAAATCTGCTACCATACTTATATGTGGTAAATACGCATACGGTTACTTAAAAAATGAATCAGGAATACATAGATTAATAAGATATAGTCCATTTAACGCAAATAAAAAAAAACATACTTCTTTTTGTTCAATATCAGTATATCCTGAAATTAATAAAATAAAAAAAATTAAAATTATACCTTCTGAAATAAAAATTGATGTATATAAAGCATCAGGAGCAGGAGGGCAACATATAAACAAAACAGAATCAGCAGTAAGAATAACTCATATTCCAACTAAAATTACAACACAATGTCAAAATAGTAGATCACAACACAAAAACAAAAAACAAGCAATAAAACAAATAATTTCTAAATTAGATACTTTATTGAACAAAAAAAATAAAAAAAATAAAACCTTCACACAAAAACAAATAAGATCTTATTTTTTTAATATTCCTAAAATAAAAGATCATATACTAAAATTAGATATTAGTAATATTAATTATATATTACATGGCAATATTGATGTTTTTATAAAAAAAAATTTAATAAAAAAATACCAAAAAAATGAAAAAGATAACATCTATATCTAAAATAAAACAAAAATATTCAAATAAAGATAAAATATTTTTAGAAAAAACAACAATTAACACTAATATTGCAGGAAGAATAATATCAAAAAGAAAAATGAGTAATAATACATTCATTAATGTACAAAATATAAAAAATAATATACAAATATTAATTAATGTTAATATCTTTAATAAAATTAAATATAAAAATATTATTAAAAATATAAAAATAGGAGATATCATTTATGTAGAAGGTAAAATATTTAAAACCAAAACTAATGAACTTACAATAAAAGCAAATTATATAAAAACATTAGTAAAAACACAAAAATATTTTCCAGATAAATTTCACAAATTAAAAAATAAAGAAATAAGATATAAAAAAAGATATTTAGATCTAATTATTAATAAAAAAAGCAGAAAGACATTTTTAAACAGAATAAAAATCATTAATCTTATTAAAAAATATCTTTATAAGAAAAGTTTCTTAGAAGTAGAAACCCCAATGTTACATTCCATACCAGGGGGGGCTAAAGCAAAACCTTTTTATACTTATCATAACGCATTAAATAAAAAAATGTATTTACGTATAGCTCCAGAATTATATTTAAAAAAACTAATCATAGGAGGATTTACTAAAATATTTGAATTAAACAAAAATTTTAGAAATGAAGGTATTTCAAATATACATAATCCTGAATTTTCCATGATAGAAATATATCAAGCATATACTACCTATAAAGATATGATGAAATTAGCAGAAAACATAATATCTTATATAATACACCATTTATGTTTCAACAAAAAAACAATATTTACACAAAAAAACATACCAATTAATTTTACTACTCCATATAAAAAAATACATTTAAACAAAGCAATATACAAATATAATAAAAAATTTTTTAAAAACATAAAAAACGTGAAAGAAATTAAATACTTAAAAAAATTATCTAACAATTTAAATATAAAACCACAAAAAAACACAAGTAAGTTACTACTTAAAATATTTGATATTACAGTACAACATAATTTAATACAACCAACATTTATCACTCAATATCCAATAGAAGTATCACCATTATCTCAACAAAACAAAAAAGATCAACAAATAGCAGATAGATTTGAATTATTTATTGGAGGTCATGAAATAGCAAATGGATTTACAGAACTTAATAATCCTCAAGAACAAAAAAAAAGATTTCAACAACAATTAAAAAATCATAAAATTTCAAAACAAAAATTTTTCTACAATAAAGAATATATAACAGCATTAAAATATGGTTTACCTCCTACTTCTGGAATAGGTATAGGAATAGATAGATTAGTAATGTTATTAACTAATAATAATTCTATAAAAGATGTTATTTTATTTCCTACTTTATAAAAATATTGCAAATAAAATGACATACATAATATTGTTAGTTATATTAAAAAAATATTTTTTACAAAAAAAATTTTTTAATAAAAAATTTTTTTAAAAAAACTCTAAAATTAATATTATGTAATTCTTTTAATAACATATTATTACGAGAAAAAATTTGTATTTTAATAAAATTTCTAGAAAAATACTTCACCAACACATCAGTGATCATCGAAAAATGAATAATTTCATCCAAAATACTTTCTATCTCTTTTATAATAATATTAATATAATATTCAGACATTAAATGTATAAAAGCAGTACCAACTATTCTATTTAAAAATAATAATTTTATTTTACCTAATATAGGTACCCACAAAATCTTTTTAATCTTAAAATATAAAAATTTTTTTATTGATATAAATTTAAATAAAGTAAATAACTTAGACGCAAAGAGACAAACATCATATAAAGGATGATAATTTAAATCTAAAGAAATAGTTTTTATCTCTATACCTAATTTAGGTAAATCAAAATAAGATTGTTTATTATTATAAACATGAAAATAATATTCAATTAATTTTCCTACCCATCCTTTATCATTAACATGATATTTGAAATTAACTTGTTCTATAAGATAACGTAAAGTTTTTCCATTAATAATGTTACAAATTTCTAAAATATTTTTATCATTTAACATAATTACATAAATTATTTTAATTAAATAAAATTAAAAAAAATATAATTTTTTATTTACATAACAATTAGTTATATAATTATACAATATTAAAAAAAATTATTTATAATAAAAAATTTACTATTTTACATATTAAAGGCACCTATTTAAATATTATTAATATTTCAAATAATTAAAAACTACAAAATATATATTATTTGATACTTAATTGCTTATTTATATAAAAAATAAATAATATATTTAATATATATAAAAAAAATTAACAATATAAACAAAATGCTTAAACAAATTAAATGAAAATAAAATACGGAATAATTGGTTTACCTAATATAGGTAAATCCACATTATTTAATCTAATAACTAAAAGTAATGTAAAAAATGAAAATTACCCTTTTTGTACAATAAATGCTAATTATAAAAATATTAGCATTCAAGATAGAAAAATAAAAAAAATCATTAAAAAAAAAACTTACATAAAAATTACATATCCCTATGTTAAATTTGTTGATATAGCAGGATTAATTAAAGGAGCAAATAAAGGATTAGGTTTAGGTAATAAATTTTTAAAAAACATTCAACATACAAATATTTTAATACATGTTGTAAGATTATTCATAAACCATAGTATAACACATGTCTATAACTCTATAGAACCTATTAGAGATATTAAAATTATTACCACAGAACTTAAACTAAATGATTTAAATTATTTAAAAAAAATAAAAAAAAAAAAAATCTATGACGATAAAAAAATAGATAAACTCATATTTTATTTAAAAAACAACAAATTTTATGAATTAAAAAAAAATCAATTCTCTTTTCCTGAAAAAAAAAACTTACTAATTTTAAAACCACAAGTATTTCTTTTAAATATAAACTTAAATAAAAAAACATATTATCATCAAATAGAAAAAATAAAAAAAATATATAATAATATTATTGTTATAAATATGGAACATAAAAATATAAGCAATATTTTATATATAAACACA
The DNA here is from genome assembly GCA_036689325.1 of Candidatus Stammera capleta. GTDB lineage: Bacteria > Pseudomonadota > Gammaproteobacteria > Enterobacterales > Enterobacteriaceae > Stammera > Stammera capleta_Y. The sequence goes on from CP144793.1 coordinate 153,828, forward strand.
ATAATAAAAAAAATTATTAATTTAAGTTTTAAAATTTTAAAAATAAAAACTTTTTACACTATAGAAAATAAAAAAATTACAGGATTTATTTTAAAAAAACACGATAATATTTTAAAAGCAGCTCAAAAAGTACATACAGACTTTTGTGATAATTTTATTAAAGCAGAAGTAATAAATTATTCTATATTTATAAAATATAATAGTTGGAAAACAGCTAAAAAAAAAGGTCATATAAAATATAGAGGCAAAAAATACATAGTAAAAGATGGTGATATAATTAAATTTAACCTCAAAAAAAAACTACATAAAATATAAAATAAAATGTTCTTTAAAAGAATTAACATATTACATGTTATTTTAAACATCGAATTATGGGAAAGATTTGCTTTTTATGGATTACAAGCAATTATTAACACATATTTGTTAAAAAATAAATCACTATTATTATCAGAATATGATGTTATTGTAATATTTTCTTCATTTACAGCTCTACTCTATGGTGTAACACCTTTTGGAGAATGGTTAGGAAATAAAATATTAGGAATTAGTAGAACTATGCAGTTAGGGTTATTTATTTCACTTATAGGTTATATATTAATTTTTTTGGCACAAGAAAATAAAAAAATAATTATTTTAAGTTTATCTATTTTAGCTATAGGTAGTTGTATCTTTAAAGTTAACCCTTCACTGATTTTAACTAACTATTGTTCTAAAAAAAATAATAGTGAAATAGATCGTGTTTTTACGCTTTATTATACTATAATAAATGTAGGATCACTACTATCCATGCTTCTTACTCCATATCTTTTTTTTAAATATGGATGGCAAATATCTATTTTATCATCAATATTAGGTTTAATGATATCTTTAATAACCTCTTTTATTTATAAAAATAAAATCCAAAAATTTGGCTCAAAAATAGATGTTTTACCATTAAAAATAACTACAATTACAAATTGTACTATATTAATTTTATTAATTACACTAGTATTTTATTCTTTAATAAACACAAATTATATAGCTAATATATTATCATCACTTATTGTAACAATATATACTTTTATTATTATTAAACAAACATTACAATTAAAAAGTAAACCCCAAAAAGAAATGGTAGCTATATTAATATTAATGTTAGAATCACTATTCTTTTTTGTATTATATAATCAAGCACCAACTTCTATAAACATGTTAACTATTAAAAATGTAAATACAAAAATTTCAAATATAAATTTTAGACCGGAACAATTTCAATCATTAAACCCACTTTTTATATTAATTCTTACACCTGTTTTAAATTATATATATAAAAAAAATAATATTTCTGTGGCTTATAAATTTTTAACCGGAATAATATTGTATTCTATATCATTTATATTTTTAGTAATAGGTATAGATATTAACCTATTAGATACAAATACATTAATATCTCCATTATGGATTATATTATGTTATTTATTTCAAAGTATTGGAGAATTGTTAGTTTCAGCATTAGGTTTATCTATGATAACTCAATTAGCTCCTAAAAATTTAATAAATATTTCTGTAAATATATGGTTTTTAGTGTCATCTATTTCGTCATTTATATCAGGTAAAATATTTAATTCAATTACACAACAACATAATATTAGTCAATTTACATCATTAATAATATTTAAAAATTTTTTTACAAAAATAATTATTTTATGTATAATAGTAGTCTTTTTAATATCAATTATTACACCTTATTTAAATTTTATCATAAAAAACAAAATTCATAAACTTAATAAATAAATTTATATAAATTAAATAATAAATAAATTCAATTTTATAAAAGGAAAATAATGAGTATTGCTATAATAATTTGTATGCACGGACAATTAGGTAACGAAATATTAAAAACATCTGAACTTATAATAGGAAAACAAAAAAACATTGCTGCAATAGAATTTTTGGCAAAAGAAAACATAGATAATATTATCGATAAGTACAAAAATAAAATTAAAGAACTAGATATTAAACATGGAATTATGTTCTTTGTAGATATATGGGGAGGCAGTCCATTTAATGCTGCTAACAAATTTTTAAAAAATAAAAATATAGATATTATAACAGGTACTAATATACCTATGTTAATAGAAGTATTAATGGAAAGAGAAAACAATCAAAATATATCACAATTAAGTAAAATTGCTATTGATTCAGGAAAAATAGGTATAAAAAACATTCAAAATAATGTACCAATTAATAATATCAAGGTTACACCAAAAAATAAAATATTAAATAAAATAAACAAAAATAATAAAAATATGCAATTAAAATTAATAAGAATCGATGATAGATTAATACATGGACAAGTATCAACTGGTTGGAGTAAAGAATTTAACATATCAAAAATTATAGTAGTTAATGATGAAGTAGCACAAGACCAAATAAGAACAAATTTACTTAAACAAGTGTCTCCTCCAGGTATTACTTCACATATAGTAAGTATTGATAAATTTGTAAGAGTTTATAATAATCCGAAATATGCTCATGATAAAGTATTACTTTTATTTACAAACCCTAAAGACATCGTTAGAATTATAAAACAAGGAGTAACAATTAAATCTATTAATATTGGAGGAATATCTTATAAACAAGGTAAAACACAAATCACTGATGCGGTTTCTTTAAGCAAAGAAGATATTAAAGAATTTAAAAAACTCTACAAAATGAATGTAGAACTAGAAATTAGAAAAGTACCTAATGATACAAAAATAAATTTATTTGATAAAATAAAAAATTTATAGAGGTAAAAATGGCTATAACATATCATCAAATAGTACTACTATTTTTGGCTAGTTGTTTGATAGGTGCTGGATCTATATTAGATCAATTTCAAACTCATCGTCCATTAATTGCGTGTCCATTAATAGGATTAATATTAGGAGATATCAAAACTGGTATAATAATAGGTGGTACATTAGAAATGATATCTCTAGGATGGATGAATATTGGCGCGGCAGTTTCACCCGATAGTGCTTTAGCCTCAATAATTTCAACTATTTTAGTTATTGCGGGAAAACAAAGCATAGGTGCAGGAATAGCTTTAGCTATACCTTTAGCTGCAACAGGACAAATACTAAATATTATAGCAAGAAGTTTAACAATAGGTTTACAACATTCAGCTGATAAAATAAACAAAAAATATAATAATACTTCTTATATTTCATATATTCATTTAAGCGCATTATTATTGCAATCTATGAGAATAGCTATTCCAAGTTTAATAGTAAGTTTAACTATAGGTACTGAAATGATACAAAAAATATTAAATTCTATACCTATAATAATAACAAACGGATTAAATGTAGCAGGAGGGATTATAGTAATTGTAGGATATTCAATGATCATAAACATGATTCAAAGTAAATATCTTATGCCATTCTTTTATTTAGGTTTTGTTATAGCAGGATTTACATCATTTAACTTAATCGCTTTAGGTATAATTGGTACTATATTGGCAATAATATATACACAATTATCTCCTAAGTATTATATACATACAATAAATAATAAAAATTCTATTGAAGATAATAATACCAACAAAGATGATGAATTAGATTAAATTTAATTTTTATTTAAAACAAAATCCTAATTAAGGTAGTAATTATGATAAAAAAAAATAACATTACTCCACAAGATATAAAAAAAATATGTATACGTAGTATGTTTTTACAAGGCTCATGGAATTTTGAAAGAATGCAAGCATTAGGTTTTTGCTATACTATAATACCTATTATTAATAAATTATATTCATCGGATAACAAAAAAAGAAAAGCTATTAAAAGACATTTAGAATTTTTCAACACCCATCCTTATATGGTAGGTCCAATATTAGGTATAATAATAGCCATGGAAGAACAAAAATCTAAAGGAGCTAAAATAACAAGTAATTCTATAAATAGTGTTAAAGTAGGATTAATGGGACCACTAGCAGGTATAGGAGATCCAATATTTTGGGGTACAATCAGACCAATATTATCAGCTTTAGGTGCAGGATTATCTATAACCGGGAATGTCATAGGTCCTTTACTATTTTTTATTCCATTTAACATAATTAGAATGTTAACTTTATATTGGGGTATTAAATATGGATATAATAAAGGAATAAATTTAGTCAAAGAAATTAGCGATAATTTTTTAAAAAAAATTACAGAAGGTTCTTCAATTTTAGGTTTATTTATTATGGGTGCTTTGGTTAATAAATGGACAAACATACATATACCTGTAATTATTTCTAGTATAAACAAACAAAATCAAATAAATATAATTACTATTCAAGATGTTTGTGATCAAATTTTACCAGGATTAATACCGTTAACATTAACATTTACATGTATGTGGTTATTAAAAAAAAAAATTAATCCTTTAATTATCATAAGTTTTATATTTATATTAAGCATAATAGGAAATTATTTAGGATTTGTAACTAATTAAATAAATAAATAAAATGAATATTTTTGAAAAAACAAAAAATAAAATTAAAAATACAGAGAAAAATATTAAAGACACTAAAAAAATAAATCCTTGTGAAGAAGAAGTTAAAAAAATTAAAAAAAAAACAGAAGAATATGTTACTGAAGGGAAAAACAAAGTAAATAAATTTTTTAACAACATTAAAAAACAAATCAAAGAAAAACCTACTACAAGTATTTTGATTGCAGGAATAATTGGTTTTTTAACAGGATTAATGTTTAATCGTAATAACAAATAATTATATATTTTAAAGTTATACACCTACATAATTATTTTATTTTTATAAATAAATAAATTTAAAATGTAGGTGTATATATAGTTATATATCTATCTTAGATAAATCATTTGTGTTAACATCAGAATTTATCTGTCCTGTCAAATAAGAAGATATTTCTGTTTCTTGAGCAGCTGTTTGTAAATTATCAGAAGACAACCAATTACTCATCCAAGGAAGAGGATTTTTAATTATCTTAAAAGGATAGGGCATATTAGGAAATATAACTTTTATACGTATATTCGTAATATATTCAATATATTGTACAATAATATCCTTATTTAAGCCTATAATAGGTCCATATTGAAATAAATATTCAGCCCATTCCTTTTCTTGTTTAACAACTTTTAAAAAAATATTATATCCTTCATGTTGATATTCATGAACAATATCATACATATTTTCTGCTAAATTATTAATAAATATACTTAAAATATTTTGTACACCAAGTAGATGAAGACCTTCGTCACGAGCTATGAAACGTATAATTTTAGCATTACCCTCCATTATAGCTCGTTCTCCAAAAGAAAAAGAACATGCAAAACTTACATAAAAACGTATAGCTTCTAAAGCATTAATACTTATTAAACATAAATACAATCTTTTTTTTAATTCTTTTAAATTAATATCAATATTTTTATTATTAACCTTATATTTACCACAACCAAATATATTATAATAACTATTGTAATTAATTAAATCATCATAATATTTTGCTATGTCTATAGCTCTCTTTAAAATATATTTATTTTCTATAATATCATTAAAGATGATACTAGGATTGATAAATACATTTCTAATAATATGAGTATAAGATCTAGAATGAATAGATTCGAAAAAAGCCCAAGTTTGTACCCAAGTTTCTAGTTCAGGTATTGATACTAAAGGTAATAAAGCTACATTAGGACTTCTACCTTGTATAGAATCTAACAAAGTTTGATATTTTAAATTACTAACGAAAATATGTTTTTCACGTTTAGATAAATTTTGAAAATCAATTTTATCTTGTAATAAATTAACTTCTTCTGGTCTCCAAAAAAAAGATAATTGTCTTACAATAAGTTCTTCAAATATATAATATTTTTGTTGATCATATCTTACAATATTAACAGGTTTACCAAAAAATAAAGGTTCTTTTAATTGATCATTCTTTTTTTTATAAAAAGTAGTATAAATCATATATGTTTACCAAATATTATAAAACACAAGCATTACATGAATGGTTTTTATACAACAAATGTGACTTTTTTGTGTTCAAATTTTTAATAATATCAATTTGTGTATCTTCTGCATTATCTCTAGTATTTTGATAATACAATGTTTTTAAACCTAATTTATATGCAGTTAATAAATCTTTTAATAGTTGAGTCATAGATATTTTGTTATCATAAAAACTTTTAGGATCATAATTAGTGTTAGCAGATATAGATTGATCAATAAATTTTTGCATAATAGCAATTAATTCTAAATAACCTTTATTATTAGGTATATTCCATAATAATTCATATTTATCTCTTAAATTTATTAAATCAGGAACAACTTGTTTTAAAATTCCATCTTTAGATAATTTTATAGTTATAAAACCTCTAGGTGGTTCTATACCATTAGTAGAATTAGAAACTTGTGAAGAAGTTTCACAAGGCATAATAGCAGATAATGTAGAATTACGTAAACCATATTTTTTTATATTTTTACGTAACAAGTTCCAATTAAGATGTAAAAGTTCATTACATATAAAATCTACATCTTTTTTATAAGTATCTATAGGCAATAACCCTTTATAATAATTTGTTTCATGAAACAAAACACACATACCTTTTTCTTTTGCTAAAATATTAGAAGCATGTAATAAATAATATTGTATATATTCAAATATTTTATGAGTTAAATTGTTTGCAGTACCATCAGAGTAACGTACTTTGTTTTTTGCCAAAAAATAAGCAAAATTTGTTACTCCTATACCCAAAGAACGTCTATTTAAAGCACTATTTTGTGCTACTATGAATGGATAATCTTGATAATCTAGTAATTCATCCAAAGCTCTAACTATTAAAACAGATAAATATTTTAATTCACTTATATCATTTATTTCACCGAGATTAAAAGCTGATAAAGTACACAAACCTATTTCACCCTCATTAGATTCTGGAGAAATTAAAGGTTTAGTAGGCAAAGTAATTTCTAAACATAAATTAGATTGTTTTATAGGTGCTAAATTTACATTAAAAGCACTATGCAAATTACAATTATCTACATTTTGTATATATATTCTTCCAGTAGAAGTTCTTTCCTGCATCATTAATGTAAATAAATCTAATGCTTTTACTACTTTTTTTCTTAAAGTAACATCTTTTTCATAAATAATATATAAATGTTCAAATTTTTCTTGATCTGAAAAAAAACTATTATATAAATCAGGAACATCAACAGGATTAAATAAAGTAATATTACCTTTATTAATTAACCTATTATACATCAATTTATTAATTTGTACTGCATAATCCATGTGTCTAACTCTGTTATCTTCAATACCTCTATTATTTTTTAAAATTAATAATTGTTCTACCTCTAAATGCCAAATAGGAAAAAATATTGTAGCAGCACCATTTCTTATACCACCTTGTGAACAACATTTAACTGCGCTCTGAAATAATTTGTAAAAAGGAATACATCCGGTATGACGAGCATCACCTAAACGAACAGGACTACCTAAAGCTCTTAATCTACCCGCATTAATACCTATTCCTGCTCTTTGAGAAATATATTTTGTTATAGCATTTGTGGTAGCATTTATAGAATCTAAACTATCACCACATTCTATTAATATACAAGAACTAAATTGTTTCATATTAGTTCTAACACCTGCTAAAATTGGTGTAGAAAGAGAAATTTTTAAAAGAGAGATAGCATTATAGAAATCTTTAATATATTTCATTCTAATATTTTTATTATATTTAGAAAATAAACATAAAGATATTAAAATATAAACAAATTGTATACTTTCATAAATTTGACCACTAACTCTATCTTGAATTAAATATTTTTTTTTAAATTGTTTTACAGAAACATAAGATAAACACATATCTCTATCATGTTTAATAAAACTATTTATTATATCAAATTCTTTTTTACTATATAAAACTAACAGATTTTTATCATATTTACCTAAACGTACTAAATTACAAATATGTGTGTATAATGAAGGTGGATAAAATTGACCAAAAACTTTTTTTCTAATATAAAATATTAGTAATCTAGCAGCCATATATTGATAATCAGGAAAATCTTCCGAAATTAAATCAGCTGTAATTTTAATTAAAATTTTATGTATATAAGAAGTTTTTATTTTGTTATAAAATTGTATATTAAATAAAGATCTAATCTTAGATACACAAACATATTTTAAATTTCTAGAAGAAAGAAATAAAATTCTATTAATTTTTTTGTATTCAAATAACTCTTTTTTACCATTTCTTTTAATAACAAACAAATTATGCATAATATAATCCCATATAAAGAAATCAACTTTAATTAAAAAAAAACAAAAATAAAAATTTAAAAATTTTACAAATAAATTATGAATAAATTATTGTAATGCAAAATTATTCATTTAAATTTTTAAAATTTTTAGAATAAATGAAAAATACAATTGTATTACGTTTATAATATTATTAATATTAACACAAAATATTTTAAATAAAAAAATTAAAACATAAATGATTACAAGTACAAATCAAAAAAAAATAATACATATAGAAAAAGAAATTAAAAAATCATATTTAAATTACGCTATGTCTGTAATTATTGGAAGAGCATTACCAGATATCAGAGATGGATTAAAACCTGTACACAGACGAATTTTATATGCTATGTTTAAACTAAACAATACTTATAATAAACCATATAAAAAGTCTGCTAGAATAGTAGGAGATGTTATAGGTAAATACCATCCTCACGGAGATAATGCAGTTTATGAAAGTATAGTCAGAATGGCTCAAAATTTTTCTTTACGCTATCCTTTAATAGATGGACAAGGAAATTTTGGTTCTATTGATGGAGATTCTGCAGCAGCAATGAGATACACAGAAATAAGAATGTCTAAAATAACACAAGAATTTTTAAAAGATATAAAAAAAGATACTGTATATTTTTCCTATAATTATGATGCTACTAAAAAAATACCAGAAATATTACCTACTAAAATACCAAATATTTTAATAAATGGATCTACAGGTATAGCTGTAGGAATGGCTACAAATATACCTCCACATAACATTACTGAAGTAATGAATGCATTAATAGCTTGTTTAGAAACTAAAAACATTAAAACATCAACTTTACTAAAATATATAAAAGGACCTGATTTTCCAACAGGAGGAATAATTGAAAAAAACGATGAAATATACAAAGCATATAAAACAGGTAAAGGTACTTTGCAAGTAAAAGCTAAAATTAAAATAGAAAAAAAAAACAAACAAAATAATATCGTTATTACTGAAATTCCATACCAAATAAACAAAAAAAAACTAATAGAAAAAATATTGATGTTCATTAAAGAAAAAAAAATAGAAGGTATTAAAAATATTAGTGATGAATCTAATAAAGAAGGTATGAGAATAGTTATTCAACTAAAAAAAAATACTAATATTAATTTAACTATAAATAAATTATTTTTATTAACAAACTTAAAAATATCTTACGGAATAAATATTGTTGCTTTATATAAAAAAAAACCTAAAATATTTAATTTAAAACAGATATTAAAAATATTTATTAAATACAGAAAAAGAATAATTATAAAAAAAACTATATATAATATATATCAATTAAAAAAAAAAATTCATATTTTTGAAGGATTTTTAATTACTATATATAATATAGATAAAATTTTAAAAATTATAAAAACATCTTCTACAAAATTAACAGCTAAAAAAATATTATTAAAAAAAAAATGGATATTAAATAAAAATTTTAACTATTTTATTAAAAAAACTCACAAATATAAATTAAGTGAAAAACAAACAAAATCTATATTAAATTTAAGTTTAAGTAAATTAACTAAAATAGAACAAAACAAAATAATTATAAAATATAAAAAATACATAAAAAAAATTACTAAATTACAAAAAATAATAAAAGAAAAAAAAACTTTAAAAAAAATATTAAAAGAAGAATTTGAAAATACAAGAAAAATTTTTGGTGATAAAAGACATACAAAGATAATTAAAGTATCAAAACCAAATATCATCACTAATCTAATTAAAAAAGAAAAAGTACTTATAATTCTAACTAAAAATAATTATATACATACTCAATTAATATCAGAATATGATATACAACATAAAGGAGGAAAAGGCAAATTAGCTATAAAAATGCAAAGTAACGATGTAGTTAAAAAGATACTTATAACCAACACCCATAGTGATATACTTCTTTTTAGCAATATAGGAAGATTATTTTTTATAACTACATATAAATTACCACTACAAAAAAGAACCACAAAAGGTAAACCTTTAATTAATTATATCAACCTAAACAAAAAAGAAACTATATCTATTATAATAGCTACTAAAAAGGAAAAAATAAAAAACAAAAAAATATTAATAATTACTAAAAAGGGTATAATTAAAAAAATTAAAGGTAAAGAAATCAACATAAAAAGAAATGTTGGATTAAATTTAATACATTTAAAAAAACACGATGTATTAAAAGATGTTCAAATAATTGATAAACAAAAAGAAATTATGTTATTTACAAAATTAGGAAAAACAACAAGATTCTTAATTAAAGATATTAGAAATACTAAAAGAACTTCTTTAGGAATTACAGGAATAAAACTATCTAATCATGACAAAGTAATATCATTAATAACTTTTAAAAACATTAAAGATCATATAATTATAGTAACAAAAAATGGATATGGCAAAATAACACCTTTAAAAGAATTTCCTAGAAAATCAAGAGCAACAAAAGGTCTAATATTTATTAAAATTAATAAAAAAAATGGTTCAGTAGTAAAAATAAACAAATTAAACTTTAACAAAAAAAATCAACAAATAATATTAATTACTAATTTAGGTAATCTTATGCGTATATTAATTAAAGAGATTAATATTTTAAAAAGAAACACCCAAGGTATAATTTTAATTAGAATGAACAATACTGTAGAAGAAAAAATTGCTGATATTCAAAATATTTAAAAAAAACCATCCTAAAGAATATGAATAGAAATTGTATTACTAATACCCGGAAAAACCAAAGCACCAGAAACCATTACAACAATATCGTTTTTTTTGCCATATTTACGTGAAATAGCTATATCTTTACCTAAATTATAAAAATCATCAATAGAAAATATAGAATTATTTTTAAGCAACAAAGGTATTACTCCTTTAACTAAAAGTAATTGTTTAGAAATAATTTTATTTTCAGTCAAAGCTAAAATTAAAGAATAAGGAAAATACTTTCTAATAAATAAAGCAGATTTACCTCTTTTTGTATAAACTATAATTAAAGAACATTTTAATTTTGTAGCAATATCAACAGAACTTTTACAAATAACTTCACTAATAGAAATGATATCTTTCTTGTTATATAAAGGTTTATAATTTTGCATAGACATATCTGTCCTTTTACAAATATTAGACATAATTTGCACTGTTTCTACGGGATAGCTACCTTTTGCACTTTCAGCGGATAACATCACAGCATCTGTGCCATCAAGTACAGCATTGGCTACATCTCCAGCCTCAGCCCTAGTAGGTCTAGGATTATTAATCATGGATTCCAACATTTGAGTAGCTGTTATGACAACTTTGCAAAAATAATTACACTTACTAATCATCATTTTTTGAGCAAAAATTACTTCTTCAACAGGAATTTCCACTCCTAAATCACCTCTAGCAACCATAATTCCGTCTGAAACATTTAAAATATCATCAAAATTACGTAATCCTTCTTTAGTTTCTATTTTAGATATAATCTGTATATTATCTCCTTTATAATATTTTAATAAATTTCTTATTTCTAAAACATCACTGCTTTGTCTAATAAAAGAAGCAGCTACAAAATCAATTTTATTTTTACATGCAAAAACAAGATCTTTTTTATCCTGATCAGTTAAAGAAGGTAAAGTTATAGAACTACCAGGTAGATTAATACCTTTATTTATACCTAAAATACCACTATTTAAAACTTTACAAACTATTTTTTTATAATCTTTTAATACTTCTATAACTTTCATAGAAATTAAGCCATCATCTACCAAAATAAGATTACCTACGTTAACCTCATATACCAAATTTTCATAAGATATACCCACACTTTTACTATCTCCAATATATTGTTTATCACACACAAAAGTAAATAATTGATTAATTTGTAAAAATATATTTTGAGAATCTTTAAAACTTAGAGTGCGTATTTCAGGTCCTTTTGTGTCTAATAAAATAGCTATTTTTTTTTTAGTTAATTTCATAGCACATTTTAAATTATTAATACATTTCTGATGTTCAAAGATATTACCATGAGAAAAATTTAATCTTGCTACATCCATTCCAGAATTTAATAATTTCATTAAAACTTTTATTTTATTAGTAGATGGTCCTATAGTACATACTATTTTAGTTTTTTTCATTTAAAAATCACAATTTAAATTAAATTTTTAATAAATGCGTTCTAGTGGATTTGAACCACTGACTTCCATTACGTCAAAATGGCACTCTACCTCTGAGTTAAGAACGCAATAATATATTTAAAAATATTATAAAATACAGTACTTATTATTGCAAATAATATTAAATATGTCTATATATATATTATGAGACATGTTTAAACTATAAAAAAAATAAAATTATGAAAAAAAATATTATTCAAATACTTAATGAAAGAATGTTAATTTCACAAATATCTAATAAAAATAAATTAGATAAAATATTGCAAAAAAAAATTAACATATATTGTGGTTTTGATCCTACCTATAAAAGTCTTCACCTAGGACACCTTATACCTCTTATAACAATGAAAAGATTTAAAAAACTTGGACATAATATATATATCTTAATAGGTGAAACTACAGCTATAATAGGTGACCCTAGTTACAAAAAAAAAGAAAGAATATCTCTTTCTAATAAAAAAATAATATTTTATGTTAAAAAAATAAAAAAACAAATAAAAAAAATATTAAAAATAAAAGATAATTCTATATTAAATAATAAAAAATGGCTTAACAAAATAAATATAATTTTTTTTTTAAAAAATATAGGTATTCACTTCACAATTAATCAGATAATGAATAAAGAAGCAATAAAAAAAAGAATTAAAAAAAATCAAAAACACGTCACTTTTAGTGAAATATCATATAACATATTACAAAGTTATGATTTTTTATATTTATATAAAAAATATAACATTAAACTCCAAATAGGAGGTTCAGATCAATGGGGAAATATTACTTCTGGTATAAATTTAATCAATAAAAAAATAAAAAAAGAAACATTCGGTATAACTTTACCTTTAATGGTAAAAAATAACGGTGAAAAGTTTGGCAAAACAGAAAATAAAACTTTATGGTTAGATAAAAATTTAACCTCACCATATAAATTTTATCAATTTTGGTTAAATATTCCTGACAATCAAGTAGAAATTTTTTTAAAACAATTAACCTTTATAAAAATAAAAAAAATAAAATATATTATAAAAAATAACAATTTTATCAAAAGCAAACAAATATTAGCTCAAAAAATAACAAAAATAGTACATGGTGAAAAAGAATACAAAAAAGCGTTACATATTACTAATATATTTTTTTTAAATATAAAAAAAAACAAAAATATAACACAAAAAAATTTAAAATTTTTATCTAAGCAAAATATTTCAAAAATAAAAACAAAAAAAAATATTTCTTTAAAAAACGCACTAGTTTTACTAAAAATAACTAAAACAAAAACACAATCTTTTAATTTAATTGTTAACAACGCAATTTCTGTAAATAATAAAATAATTAATAATCCAAATTATAAATTTAAAAAACAAGATAAATTATATTTTAAATATACTATTATTAAAAAAAGTAAAAAAACATTTTCATTGATAATATGGGTTTAATATAAATATTTATAATAATATTTAATATCCTTCCACAAAAATATGTTGCCCTCTAATTAAATTAAACTTATTCTTTAATAGTAAACAAATATTATCAATCATAACTATATTGCCACATATCATAAAATAATTGCTTTTATTATTAATTTGAACATTAATTAAATTTTCTAAATATCCATTAAGAAGTAAACTATAAATTCTTCCACTTATAATAAAAAAATCATAATTATGATATTCTATATGTTCTCGACTAACAATATTTATACAAATAAAAAAATTTTTAGGATATAAATTTTTAATATAAAAAATACGATTTTTATAATTTAAATCACTATAATACCTTACTAAATTAACTAAAATTATTTTTTTAAACTTAAAAAGTATTAATTTCCTATTACTAGTTAATATAGATAAAAATGGTGCTATAGCAGTTCCAGCACCAATCATCCATAATATATTATTTTTAGGTATATTATCTATTAGAAAATCACCATAGGCATTACATGAATTATAAATTATATCATTTACATTTAAATGAAAAAGTAAATTACTTAAACCTTGTTTCCTATTATATATATAAAATTCTAATAATTTATCTTTATTAGAACTTACAATAGAATACTCTTTAAATAAAATCACTCCTTTATTATTTTTAATCCCTAATTTTAGATATTGTCCAGGATAAAAAGGAGTTTTTTTTTTTAATAAAAATAGTAAATAAATTATTTCTCCACCTAATAATTTTTTGTACTTTATTTAACACCCAATGAAACAACATTATAAGCAAAACATTTATTTTATAAAAGATTTAAAAATATTAAATCCACCATACAAACATTTATTACCTAATTCTTCTTCAATGCGAATTAATCTATTATATTTTGATACTCTTTCAGATCTACTTAAAGAACCAGTCTTTATTTGCCCAGAATTAACTCCTACAGATAAATCAGCTATAGTGGTATCTTCAGTTTCTCCAGATCTATGAGAAACTATGACATTATAATTATTTTTTTTTGCTACACTTATAGTATTTAAAGTTTCTGTTAACGTTCCAACTTGATTTAATTTTATTAAAATAGAATTAGCAACTTTTGCATTTATACCTTTTTTTAAAAGAGATACATTAGTAACAAATAAATCATCACCAACAATTTGAATGTCTTTGTTTAATTTTTTAGTCAAGAAACAAAAACCTTCCCAATCATATTCACTTAAAGGATCCTCAACAGATAAAATAGGATAATCATTTACTAATTTAAATAAATATTCTATAAAATCATTAGAAGAATATTTTTTATTTTCTCCACTTAAGAAATAAGTTTTTTCTTTTAAAGAATAAAACTCAGAAGCAGCACAATCTAATGCTAAAAAAACATCTTTACCTACTATATAACCAGCTTTTTCTATAGCTTTTATAATTAACATAATAGCTTCTTCGTTAGAAGATAAATCTGGAGCATAACCACCCTCATCTCCTATAGAAATTTTTTTATTTGTGGATTTTAATAAATTTCCTAAAACATGAAATATTTCAGCACCTATTCTAATAGCATGACGAAAACTCTTAGCATTAACAGGTTGAATCATAAATTCTTGAATATCAATATTATTATCTGCGTGACACCCACCATTAATAATATTTATCATAGGTACAGGCATAATAAAATCACATTTATTTTTATTATTATTATTACTAAATAAATTAAATATATATTTATATAAAGGTAATTTTAAAGAACATGCAGAAGCTTTTGCTACCGCTAAAGAAACAGCTAGAATTGAATTGGCACCTAATTTTGATTTGTTTTCTGTACCATCAAAATCAATCATAATTTGATCTATTACAGATTGATCAAAAGAATGTAAACCAATTATTTCTTTAGCAATGATATTATTGATAATAAAAACAGATTTCATAACACCTTTACCTAAAAATCTACTTGAATCATTATCACGTAACTCTAAAGCTTCAAAGGAACCAGTCGACGCGCCAGAAGGCACAATAGCTCTACCTACAGAACCATCACTTAAAGTAATTTCCGATTCTACAGTTGGAAAACCTCTTGAATCTATTACTTCTCTACCTAAAACTTTTACTATTTTAATCATATTAAAACCCAATCAATTAATTATTTACAATTATGTAAAAATATTAAACATAAAATATTAATTATAATTATAAATTAAAAAAAAATTTTTGTATATAACGGTTAAAATCTTTAAATAAATAAAAGATTAAAAAATAAATATTATTGATTTTTATAAAAAATTATATTACCATATTATTAGCGGAGTGGAGCAGAGGTAGCTCATCGGGCTCATAACCCGAAGGTCGTTGGTTCAAATCCAACCTCCGCAATTCAATTTAGTAAAATAAATAAAAAATTACAATACCTTTTTACAATAAAAAAATATTTTTTTTAAAACATAAAAAAGTATAAAAATTTTAAAAAAAAAAAAAAGGAACGCAAAAAAATAATAAAATATTTTAAAATAAAATTTAATAAAAAAACAAAAAGAAAATAAATTAAATAATAAATTAGACATTAGTATTTTTTTATACATTTTTAAAGTAACCTATTAATAAGAAATATTGAATATTATTATATTGTATAATAGAATAATTTTTAAAATAAAATTATGTTAAAATATTTAAATCATGTAAATAAAAATATACATTAAATAATTTAAAATTTTTAATTTAATTTAAAAATATTTTAACTTTATATATATAATTTATAAAAGATAATATTTTATTTATAAAACACAGAATATAAATATAATCCAGAAGCATCAATTAAATTAACATTTAATTTTGTTTTTAACAATAAAACATCTGTTATATAATGCAAAGAATATTTGCCTCGTGCTACTAATAATAACACTGAAATTATATTACGAATCATATGATATAAAAAAGAGTTGCCTTTAATATCAAAAAAAATATATGAATTTTTTTTATAAATATTAAAATAAAAAATATTTCTGATATAACTAAAAGTTTTATTTTTTGAAGAAGTAAAAAAACGAAAATTATGTTGACCACAAAATAATTTAGAAGCTTTAATTATTAGTGGAAAATCAATATTATAAGGATAATAAGCAACTTGTTTATGTAGTAAACTACAACGAATTTTAGAATTACAAAGAATATATATATATCTCCTAGCAATAGCACTAAAACGAGCGTGAAAATTATTATCAATATATTTTATATATTTAAAAGAAATATCTTTAGGTAATATTGCATTACTACCGTATAACCATTCATTTTTTTTTCTACAAGCAAATGTATCAAAATGAAAAATCTGATTTACACCGTGTACTCCAGAATCAGTTCTACTAGCACAATATATATATATTGTATGATTAGCAATTTTAGATAAACATTTTTCTATTACACTTTGCACAGTTATTCTATTAGGTTGTTTTTGCCAACCATAATAATTAGAACCATTATATTCTACACAAACCAATATTCTTTGAATATTTTTTAAAATAAACATAATCAAAAATATTTTATTAATAACCAATTTTTTTTAATTTCATAGATTTTTTTGAAATTTTACGAAGATAATATAATTTAGATTTTGAAAAAAAATTTCTCTTGATTATTATAAATTTTTTAATAATAGGAGAATAAATAAAAAATAATTTTTCAATTCCTTCATTATAAGATACTTTTCTAACCAATATAGAAGAATTAATACCTCTTTTTTTATAAGAAATAATAATACCCTTAAAAAACTGTATTCTTTTTTTTAATCCTTCTAAAATATAAAATTTAATTTGTATTAAATTGCCAGATTGAAATGAAGGAAGGTTTTTTTTACAAAATCTAGATTCTATCATAGATAATAATTTATTTTTCATTTAAATCACACCATTATATATTATAATTATAAATTTAATATTTTATCTATTAATAAAAAAAATTCTCTTTTTTTATTTAAAAACATCTTTTTTAATAAACAAAATTTTTTTAATAAAGTTTTTTTAAAAGAATTTCTTAATCTCCATAAATAAATTTCTTTATGATTACCTGACAAAAGTATTTTCGGTACTTTAACATTAAATAAAGAGATAGGCTGCGTATAATTAGAAAAACCTAGTAAACCACCTGAATTACAAAATGAATCATAATAAATAGATTCTTGATTATTTAAAACACCAGGTATATTTCTTGCTATAGCATCTATAACTACAATAGATGCAATTTCACCACAACTTATTATATAATTACCTATAGATAACTCAAAATCAACATACTTATCTATTATACGCTGATCTATTCCACTATATCTACCACATATAAATATAATATTTTTAAATAAAAGATTTTGAATGATGTCATTATTTAAAATTTTACCTTCAGGAGATAAATATATTAATACACAATTATTTTTATAAAAATTTTTTACTTTACAAATTACAGCACATAAAGGTTTATTTTTTAATATAACACCAGGTCCTCCTCCATATATTTTACCATCCATATTTTTATTTCTTTTATTAATAAAATCTCTAGGATTCCAGAAATTAACTTTTAAAAATTTCTTTTTTAATGCTTTATAAATAATACCATGTGAAAATACAGAATCAAAAAACTTTATATCTAAAGTTATCAAACTAATACTAGTACTTTTTAAACTATTCATTAATCATTGAATTAAAATTATAAACTTTTAAAATAATAAAAATCTTTATTGTTTTAATTACTAAATTTCTAAAAATTTTTTATATAAATAAACCACTCTCTTAGATACTTGTGCACCTTTACTTAACCAATATTTATAATAATCTTTATTAAAAAATAAACTACTTTTTTTATTAATACAAAAATTAACACAATCAAAATAACCTATTTTTTGAATAAATTGTCCTTTACAAGATTTTCTATTATCAGTAACTATTATTTTATAAAAAGGTTGTTTTTTCTTGCCACAACGAGATAAACGTATTATCACCATAAATATAATAACTCCTTGATTTTATAAATTAAAATAATTAAAAATGTTATTAATATTTAAAAAATTATTATTTTGTTTAAAATAACATAAAAATTTTGTTAAATTTTTAAAAATTTTTATTAAAAACAAAACATCTTCAGTCTTTACACCAGCTCCTTTGGTAATACGAAAAATACGAGAACCTTTAATAATATTAGGATTAAGACGTTCAAATTTAGTCATAGAATTCAATATAATTTCTATTTTTAAAATTTGTTTTTTATTTAAAAAATTTTCTCTATTTTTTAAAAAATCCAAATTATTTAAATAACCAAATTTTGTAAAATCTTGAAATTTTTTTAAAAAAAACAAAAAATCATTTAAATTAATCACATTATTATTATCAAGAGACTGAGTGCTAAAATTATTTTGTTGAAAAAATTTCTTATCAAAATTATTATCACTCTTTATAAAAGTATAAATTTCTTCTAAATTCAAAAAATCTTTAACTATTTTACATGGTTTATAAATATATAAATCCTTCAATTTTTCTCCCATACCTATAAAATTAATTGGTTTATTAATAATATATTTAATAGATAAAAAAATACCCCCTATAACATCACTATCTAATTTTGTAACTATTACATTATCTATTTTAATATACTGAGAAAAATTTTTATAAACATTTTTAATATCTTGCCCACACATAGAATCTATAACAAAAAAAGTCTTTATATTATCAAAACTATGTTGTATGATAGATATTTGTTTTAATATTTTAACATTTCTATAAAATATTCCAGGAGTATCAATAAATAAACCCTGAGCTTGACTGTTTTTAAACTCATTAAATAAAAATAATATTATATCTTTATAATTTTTAACGTTTATATAATCTAACTCTGTAAATTTTATACCAGCTTGAATAGATAAATATTTTAATCGATCTATTGCTGAAAGACAACGTATATCAAAAGTACCACTAATAATATTAATATTATTATTATTTTTAGTTAAAAAATAAGCTAATTTAGCTAAAGTTAAAGTTTTTCCAACACCGGGTAATCCAACAAATAAATAAACAAACTTATTCTTTTTGTTTTTTAAAAAAAAATCATTTTGTTGTTTAAAAGTTAGAAAATTAATTAGTTCTTTTTTAAATATATATAGAATTTCTCTTTCAAAAAATAAACTAGATACTACATTATTTTTAATAATTTCTTTTCTTAAAGAAGAAACAAAATATTTTGTAGCATCTAAACATACATCTACATCTATAAATAAATTATAGATTAACAACAAAAATTCTTCCACTTTATTCTGATGTATTTGATTAATACCTTTAATTTTTAAAAAAATATCTTTTAATTTATTTTTAAAATTATAAAACATATTAGTATAAACACTTGATTAATACAGTGGGAAAGGGATTCGAACCCTTGATACAAAAATGTATACACGTGTTCCAGACGTGTTCTTTCAACCACTCAGACATCCCACTTTTAATATTATTAATTTATATATTTTATTATTATATAATTAAAATTAACCTTTGACAAAATATATATCTCTATTATAATAAATAATATTCCTCTGTAGTTCAGTTGGTAGAACAACGGACTGTTAATCCGTATGTCACTGGTTCGAATCCAGTCGGAGGAGTTAATTTTTAAAACATATATTAAATATCAATATTTACTACATCAAGAGCATACTTTTGAATAAATGTTTTTCTAGGTACAACTTCATCACCCATTAAAATCTTAAACAAAGAGTTAGCTTTTTTAACATCATCTATCAAAACTTTAAGTAAAACTCTGTTTTTGGGATTCATTGTAGTATCCCATAATTGAATAGGATTCATTTCTCCCAAACCTTTATATCTTTGTATAAAAATATATTTTTTAGAAAACTCTAAAACAAAATTGATAAATATATAAAAATTATTAAAATAATACTTTTTATTTTTTAAATAGATATAAAATTTTTTAAATTTATTTAAAAAAAACAATGCATTAGATAAAGACAGTAATTTATTATAATAAGAACTTAAAAAAAATTTTTTACTCAAAAATATTTTTTTCTTTAAAAAATTTTTTAAAAATAAAAACTTAAAACCATAAAAAATACTGTTTTTTTTATAACACACTACACCAGTTATTTTATGTTTTAAACAATTTTTATTTAATAAATATATAAAATCTTTTAACCACTTACTAACATTTGACAAATCTAATTTTTTAAAAAACATTAATTTATTTAAAATAAAATCAGTTAAAACACTTTGAGTTTTAAAAATAAAATTACTAACGGATAAATATACATATATATTATGTATCAATTTCTTGTTATTTAAAATAATTAATCTTTTATGGTATAAATCAATATCTTTAAAAGCAAAAGATAATTTATATTTAAGTAAATCGTTTTCATTTCTAACATAAAATTCTTTTTTACCTCTTTTAATTTTATATAAAGGAGGTTGAGCAATATACAAATTACCATTAGAAATTAAATCTGTCATATATCTATAAAAAAAAGTTAATAATAATGTCCTAATATGTGCACCATCTATATCTGCATCTGTCATAATAATAATTTTATTATATTTTAACTTAGATAATTTTAATTGGTTTACATCTATTTCACTTTTTATCCCACAACCTAAAGAAGATATTAAAGTAATAATTTCTTGTGAAGATAAAACTTTATCTAAACCAGATTTTTCAACATTAATTATTTTACCTTTTAAAGGTAAAACAGCTTGATTTTTTCTGTTTCTACCTTGTTTAGCAGAACCACCTGCAGAATCTCCTTCTACCAAAAATATTTCAGCATACTTAGGATTTTTTTCCTGACAATCAGCTAATTTACCTGAAATAACAGAACAATCTAACATATTTTTTTTACGAGATATTTCTCTAGTTTTTTTTATAGCTTCTCTAATCTTGGAAGAATCAATAATTTTATTTATAATTAATTTACTATCAACAGGATGTTCCAAAAAAAAATCATATAAATATTCAATTACTAAAGATTCTACTAAAGATCTCACCTCAGAAGAAATTAATTTATTTTTAGTTTGTGATAAAAATTTAGGATCAAACATTCTTAAAGAAATTACTGCTAATAATCCAATCCTTACATCTTCTCCAATAATATGAAATTTATTTTTAATACTTTTTAACTCTTGAGTAATAAAATTATTTATTGTTCTGGTTACTCCAGATTTAAAACCTGATAAATGAGTACCACCATCAATTTGTGGAATATTATTAGTAAAACAATATATCTCTTGCTTAAAAGAATGTAACCATCTACATCCTATTTCTAAATAAAAATCTAATTTTTTATATTTAAAATAAAAAATATTTTCATGTATATGTCTTTTGTTTTTAGACAAAAAAATTAAAAAAGATTTAATACCATGTTTGTTTATATAAATTTCATTTTTATTTTTAATTTTATCTAATATACTTAAACATAATCCAGGATTTAAAAAAGATAATTGTTGTAATCTACGTGCTAAAAAACAATAATTAAAACATAATATACCAGAAAAAATCTTTTTATCTGGCCAAAATCTAATATAAGTACCATTTTTATTAGTCTGTCCAATTACAGATAATGTTGTGTTAGGAACACCATGACAGTAAATTTGATAATATATTTTACCATCACGATATATTTTTAATTCTAATTTTTTAGATAACGCATTAACAACAGACACACCAACCCCATGTAAACCACCTGAAACTTTATAAGAATAATTATCAAATTTACCACCAGAATGTAAAACTGTCATGATTAATTCAACAGCTGGTATACCTTCTTCTTGATGAATATCTACTGGTATTCCTCTACCATCATCTTGAACAGAAATAGAACCATCTTGATATAAAATAACATTTATATTTTTACAAAAACCAGCTAAAGATTCATCAATAGAATTATCTAATAATTCAAAAACCATATGATGTAACCCAGTACCATCATCAGTGTTACCTATATACATACCTGGTCTTTTACGTACCGCTTCTAAACCTTTTAATACTTTTATATTAGAAGCATTATAAGAATTTAACAAAATAACCTCACTTAAAAAAAATTAAAATTAAAAACAAAAATTATATTTTTATTGGCATAACCATATGATTAATATATATATTTTTTAGATCAACAAATTTTACTATACTAAATTTATCCTTAAAATAAAAACGTATAAATGAAGACTCTTTTATTAAATTAATAATATCTAATATATATCTAATATTAAAGGTAATTTTTAAGTTTATATTGTTATTAATAATTATTTTCTCTACAGATTCATCATTATTAAAATTATTAGTTAATATTTTTAATATATTCTTTTTTAGAACGAATGTTACATAATTAAAAGTATCATCAACTATAATTGATGATCTGATTATAGCATTTTTAAAAATCAAACCATCAAAATCAACAAAATAATAATCTTTTATATTAATGATCACATTAAAATTAGGAAAAGTACCATTTATTAAATTAGAATATATAATATATTTATTTATACATATTTGTATTTTATTAACACTAATCTTAAACAAAATTTGTTCATCATGTTTTATAAAAAGACAAAATTTAAACAACTCAAAAACTAATTTTTTAGGTAAAATAAAACAAAAATTATGTTTTTTTTTTATTATAAAATATTTAGGTTTTAATTGATAAACAGACATCCTATAACTATCCGTAGTTACAAAAAAACAAAATTTATTATTTTCTATTAACATACCATTTAAAAAATGATGTATATTTTGATTACTCATAGCAAAACAAACAGAACTAATAATTTTTTTTAACAAAAAAGAAGAAATAATTAACTTATTTTTAACTTTAAAATTTTTATCAAAAAATGGAAAATTTGAAGGAGTAATAGTAGATAAATAAAAAACACTACTTAAATAAGAAATCTTTAATCTTTTATTATATAAAAAAAATAATAAATCACTATTTTTAGGAAAAGTTTTACATAATGTATATAATTTACGAATATTTACAGTTATTACTCCACAAGATATTATATTTTGTTTTAAGACACTAGTGGTAAAACTAATTTCTACATTTAAATCAGTAATAACAAATAATAAAACATCTTTTTTTAAAGATATTAAAACATTAGAAAATATAGGATTTTGTGTGCTAAAAGGTAAATAATTACTTAATTTACTTAAAGGTTTTAATATTACTTCTTTTTTAATAAAAAATTTCATCTTTACAAATAAACATAAAATAATTAAATAATATAATATAATTAAAATTTTAAAATTATTTTTAAAATAATTTTAATCAATAAAAATTTTTAAAAATTTTGAAATAAAATTAAGAGTATTAAATTAAATATCGTTATATAATATTAAACTTAGTCTTTCTAAAGATACATTATATAAATAAATAAAATATATAAATATATAATTATATATGATATATAATAGAAAATAAACACAAATATATTGATTTAATATATTTAAAAAATACATATTTAAACACAAAATATCATCAAATTTAACTTTAAATAAAAACTTTAAAATTTTTGCAAAAATATATTTCTAAACATAAAAAAATATATATTTGATTTTATTAAAACACTTAACAATGTTTACATAAAAAAACAATAAAAAACTATTTATATAATAAAATCTATATATAATATTTATTATAAATAAAAATTTAAAAAAACATAAAAAATGAAAAGAACATTTCAACCATCAAATATAAAAAAAAAAAGAACCCACGGTTTTAGATTAAGAATGTCCACAAAAAATGGTAGAAAAATACTTAATAACAAAAGAAAAAAAAATAAAAAAAAATAAATTAAAAAAACTTTCATTTCCCAAACAAATGAGGATAAAAAAATATCAAAAAATAAAATTTAAATTTTACAAAAATCTATTTTGGATAAACATAAAAATTCATAAAAATAATTTATTATATCCTAGGATTAAAATTTTAATTAATAAAAAAAACATAAAGTATTCATTTTTAAGAAATAAATTTAAAAGAATTATTAGAGAAAATTTTAGAATTAATCAAATTTATATTAAGAATATAGATTATTTAATAATTATAAAAAAAAACATTTTAAATTTATCTATAAAAAAAATTAGTAGAAAAATGAAAAATTTATGGATCAACAAAAAACACCATATTGATAATAATAAGTTTTTATAAAAACTATATAATGTCTCTAAAAAAAAAGCAACTATCAGCTTTACTAATATTTATAATATTTATAATAAATATTTTTTATAAAAAAACTATTGTGGCTAATAATATAACTCCTAAAAAAACACACAATATTAACATTATAAAAAAAAACAATTTTATTTATTATGAAATAAAAAATAATCTATTAAAAGTAAAATTAATAAAAAAAATTAACTTTTTAAAAAAAAATTTTTTCATTTCTTTAAATAAAAAAATATTAATGCATTTAAACAACTTCGAAAATATAAAAAAATTCTTATTAAAAACAAAAAAAAAATATGTTTTTTTAAAAACAAACAAAAAAGTATATATTTTTACACTAATAAAAAATAAAAATATCGAATATATAAAACAAATTATTATTTATAACCACTCTTATTGTATTAATATAAATTTTTATATAAAAAATATATCACCTAAAAATATAAATTTTATTTTAAAAAATAATGTTTTTTTAAAACAAAATAATAAATTTATTTTAATTACAAATAATAAACAAATAAATAAAAAAATTAATTATATAAAAAAAAATTTTTTTTTATTAAAAAATCCATGGATAGCATTAAAAGAAAAATATTTTATACATATATGGATGATTAAAAAAAATAAAAATATTACTTATTTTAAAATAAATTTAAAAAAGAAAAATAACTTTGTTAATATCAATGTACAATCAAATTTAATTAAATTAAATAGTGGTCAAATTAAAAAAATAAAATACAAATATTATATAGGTCCAAAAATATACAACACAATATATCATATAAATAAAACAATAAACAACTATATTACTGATTATGGTTGGTTCACATTTATATTAAAACCAATATTTTATTTATTTAATTTTATTAACAACTATACAAATAGTTGGGGATATACAATTATTATCGGTAGTTTAATAATTAAATTACTTCTTTTACCTATAGAAAAATTTCAAAAAAATATTTTTTATAAAATACAAAAAATACAAAACAAAATACAACAAATAAAAAATTCTAAAATTTCTCAAAAAAAAATAAACAAAAAAATTATAAATTTATATAGTAAAAATAATATCAAACCTATTTATTTGTTTTTACCAATAATAGTTCAATTATTTATATTTATTACAATATATAAATTATTATATACATTAGCAGAATTAAAAGGTAAAAGTTTTTTATTTTGGATAAAAGATTTATCCTCATATGATCCTTACTATGTATTACCAATAATTATGGGTATTACTTCATATATATCTCAGACATCAAAAACAAATTTATCTATTAAACACACACAAATAAATATATTTGTATCATTAATATTTACACTTTTTTCTTTAAAAATACACAGCGGAATTATATTATTTTATATTATAAATAATATTTTAAACACAATAATAAAAAAACATAATGGTTAACAAAGAAACAATATTTGCTCAATCTACTCCAATTGGAAATGGAGGTATAGGAATAATTAAAATATCAGGCAAAAAATCTAAACAAATAGCAATTAAAATATTAGGTAAAATACCTAAAACAAGATATGCTGAATACCTTAAATTTAAAAATATTAAAGGAAAAATAATAGATTTCGGTATAGCTATTTATTATAAAAAACCAAATTCTTATACTGGTGAAGATATATTAGAATTACATACTCATGGAGGTCAAAAAATAATAGAAACTATTATAGAAAATATAATCAAATTAAAAATTAAAAACACAAGAATCGCAAAACCAGGAGAATTTACAGAAAGAGCTTTTTTAAATAAAAAAATTAATCTAATACAAGCTGAATCTATTCATAATATGATTTATGCTAATTCTAAATATGAACTATATTCAGCAATAAAATCATTTCAAGGAAAATCATCTAAAAAAATAAAATTTTTAATAAAAAAAATAAAAAAAGTTAATATTTTATTAGAAAAAGAAATAAATTTTACAGAACAAGACAACCAAGAATTACATAAAAAAATAAAATTAGATATTAAATCTATATATAAACATTTTAAATTAACATACAAAATTTTCAAAAAAAATAAAAATATAAATAATAATAATTTTAAAATTATAATTGTAGGACAACCCAATGTAGGTAAATCAAGTTTAATGAATAAAATAACAAATAAAAAAACATCTATAGTTACTAATATACCAGGTACAACAAGAGATATTATTAAAGAATATTTTTATATAAAAAATATCCCTATACAAATTACAGATACTGCTGGTATACACAAAACTAATAATAAAATAGAAATATTAGGTATAAAAAAAATATGGAAACAAATTAAACAAACTCAAATTATATTATTTTTAACTGATGCTAGAAATATAAACGAACAAAATATTATACAAGAATATAACAATATAATTAATATAAAAAAAAATAAAATTATATTTTTAATAAGAAATAAAATTGATTTAACACAAGAAAAATTTAAAATTAAAAAAAAAAAAAAATATATTATTATAAATATATCTATTAAAAACAATATAGGAATAAAAAAAATATTAAATATAATAAAAAAAAAAATAAAAAAAATAAATAATACTGAAAATAATTTTATTGTTCACAAAAGACAAATAATATTAATGAAAAAATCTCTTAAATATATTCAATTTATATACAATAATAATCATATTAGTTTAGATATTATTTTAGAATATTTATTATTAAGTCAACAAAAATTAGAAGAATTATTAGGTAAAAACATTACAAATTCAAATAAAATCCTAAAAAATATATTCTCTAAATTTTGCGTAGGTAAATAATAAACATTATCTTATAATGAAAAATAAATTATATATAAAAAAAAAAATAATTATTCAAAAAAATTTTAAAAATAATAGACTTGATTTAATTTTAAAATTATTTCTAAAAAGTTTTTCTAGAAATAAAATTAAAAATTTTATAAAAAATAAAAAAGTAACAGTTAATAACAATATATGTGAAAAACCTAGTAAAAAAATAAAAAAAAAAGATTTAATTAATATTAGAATAAAAATTCCTACCAAAAACATTCTATTTAAAAGCAAAATACCTTTAAATAAAGTATACGAAGATAATTTTTTATTAATAATAAATAAAGAAAAAAATAAAGTAGTTCATCCAGGAGCAGGTAATAATAAAAATACATTATTAAATTCTATTATTTTTTATTACCCTGAAATGCAACACCTTTATAGAGGTGGTATTATTCATAGACTAGATAAAGATACAACAGGTTTATTAATTATAGCTAAAAATTTATATATATATAAATTATTAAAAAAACAAATGAAAAAAAGAAAAATTATAAGAATTTATAAAACCATAGTTTTCGGAAAAATAATATCTGACGGATTAATAGATAAACCTATTTGTAGACATAAATATAAACGTAAAACTATGACAGTAAATAAAAAAAAAGGAAGAAAAGCAGTTACCTATTTTAAAGTAATAGAAAATTTTTCCTTTTGTACTTTATTAAAAGTTCAGTTACATACAGGCAGAACACATCAAATAAGAGTACATATGCATTATATAAAACATCCTATTATAGGAGAAAAAACATATATTAATAAAAACATTAAAAAAAATATACCTAAAATATTTAAAAAACAAATTGAAATTTTAAATAGACAAGCTTTACATGCATCTACTTTAATATTTAAACATCCTTATTATAAAAAAAAAATTATAATAAATTCACCTTTACCTAAAGATATATATAATCTTATTTTTACTCTTAGAAATACATAGAATATAATATTTATTTATATTATACTTTCAAACCATCTTTCTAAAATAAGCACTGCAGAAACACTATGTATATTATATACACTATTTCTGAATAAATTTTTACCTCTTTTTATAATATAATAAGATTCATAAGAAGTATAACTTTCATCAACCAATATAATCTTTAAAAAAAATTTTTTATTTAAATTATTTACAAAAATATCAGTATAATTACAAATTTTTTTAGATTGATGTTTTTTTTTTAAAAAAGAGTAACCAACAATAACTTTTTTAATTAACCAAATATTTATTAAATTTTTTATTTCATCCCAATTAGGTACACCATTTTTAGCTTTAATACATCCTATAGGGTTAGCTGTTTTTGTGATAAACTGACCAATAGCTACCCCAATATTATTTACTCCAAAATCAAAACTCATTATAAACATAATTTTTATTATTTATTTATTAATACCAAATATTTATTAACTTTATTAAAATTTCCTATTAAACTATAATTAATTACATTATTGCTCTAATATTTTTTGAAATAATTTAGTCAAATTATATTTCGCATCTCCTAATAATATTCTAGAATTTTTATTAGAAAATAATGGATTATAAATATTAGTATAACCAGTATTTAAATTTACACTTCTTTTTAAAATAATTAGTTTTTTACTTTCCCATACTTTTAAAACAGGCATAGTATATAAAGAACATTTTTTATCATAACAAGCTCTAGGATTAACTATATCACTAGCGCCAATAATTATAACTAAATCGGTATTTTTAAAATAACTATTTATATCATGTAAATTATAGATAGTGTTACTATCTATACGAGCTTCAGATAATAAAATATTCATATGTCCAGGTAATCTTCCAGCTACTGGGTGTATAGCAAATCTTATTTTTTTTACTGAAAACTTTTTTCTTAAAATATTTATAATATCACTAACTATAAAATGAGCTTGAGATATTGCCATGCCATAACCAGGAACAATAATAATAGATTGAGCAGACATTGTTTCTCTTACTACTTCATTAATATTAATAAAATTAAAGACTGTATTTCTTTTTAAATTTAACTTCTTTTTATATAATTTTATTCCTTTAAAACAAAAAAAACCACTAAAAATAACTTTTAACACTGATTGTTTCATGGATTTACACATTTCATGTGCTAAAAAAAACCCAGAAAACCCGACAATAGATCCTATAACAATTAGTAAATTATTTTTTAATAAAAAACCAGAAAACATTGCAGACCAACCTGAACAGGAATTTAAGATAGATATAAAAATAGGAATATTAGAAGATTTAA
This sequence comes from Candidatus Stammera capleta, assembly GCA_036689325.1. GTDB lineage: Bacteria > Pseudomonadota > Gammaproteobacteria > Enterobacterales > Enterobacteriaceae > Stammera > Stammera capleta_Y. The sequence goes on from CP144793.1 coordinate 183,943, forward strand.
CATTACTTATTAAGTTAATACCTAAAATTAAACTACACATAAATATAATGAAAAAACACAATATTATATTTTTAAAAGTAGATAAACTTAAAAAAATCAAACATAATATTAATAATATAATAATATTTATATATTTTATATTTTTGTTGTTAATATAAAAATTTTTCAAAAAATAACTATTATTAGTTAATATAAAATATGAAAAAGCAGAACAAATAAAAGTTATACTACTAGTGACATTATTTAAATAAAGTTCAAACAAATAAAATTTAGTTAAATAATTTTTCAAAATATATAATGTATATATATCATTTATACTTATTAAAAATGATGATAAACCAACAAAACTATGTAAAATTGCTATTAGTTCTGGAATATTAATAATAGTAATATTTCTACAAAAATAAAAACTTAAAAATATTCCTATTAATAAAATTAACACAGTAAATAAAAATGTAAAAATTTTACATATTAGCAATAAATTTATTATTAATGAAATTAAAATACCTATAACACCTAAAATAAAACTAAAAAAAATACTTTTTTTAGAAAAATAATAAAAACAAAAAACACAAAATAAAATAGAAAAAACATCAAATATATAAAAATATTTGGTCATATAAATACCATCTATAAATCATTGTTTATAATTAATAATTTTTATCATTTTGTATGTAATAAAAAAACCTGAAAATATACTTATACTAGATAATAAAAGAGACATTAAAGATATTAAATTAACATAACAATTATCAAACATACTAAGTTGTATTAAAGAACCCACAGCTATTATCCCTGAAATAGCATTAGTAAATGATATTAAAGGTGTATGTAGAAAAAAATCTATTTTACTAATAGTAATATATCCTATAATAAAAGAAAATAACAATATCACAAAATAATATAATATATTTAAATTATTAAAACCATATAAAGGAGGTATAAATAATAGAAATATAAAAATAAACATAACTAAAGGAAAGATACTAATTTTCTTTAAACAATATTTTACAAAATCATTTTGTTTTTTATATTTTAAATTTTTTATACTTTGAATATTTTTTCTGTATGTACCTTGTGTTGTTAACAAAATATTACTTTCTCCTAATTTTTTTAACAACGCAAATATATTATTAATATCATTACTATATAATAATTTAATAAAATTTATTATATTATTACTGTATAATTCAGAAGTTAAACTTGGCATTAAATTAGAAAAATCTAAATATCCTAAAATATGAACTTTATTTTTATAAAAATAACATTTATTCAAAACAGATAATTCACAATTACCTCCATTTCTCATAGCAAGATCTACTATTACACTATTTTTTTTCATAAGTTTAATTATATTTAAAGTTATTAAATTAGGACATTTAAATGTTTTTTTAAAACTAGAAACACAACAAATAATTATATCAAAATTATGTATTTCCTTTAATAAATACATATTTAAATCATTTAAAAATAAAAATTTTGCACCTAAACTCTTTGCAGATTTACTACTATTTTTATTTATATCATAACAAAAAACTTCAGCACCTAAAGATTTGGCAACACTGACAGCCGATAAACCTGCAATACTCATTCCTAAAATTAACACTTTAGCACAAGGTGTCTCTCCTGCAGCAGTTATTTGTCTAGAAAAAAATCTTTTATATATATATATAGCTTCAATTACCGCTCTATAACCAGCAACATTAGAAATAGAACTTAATACATCAAAAGATTGACTACTAGATGTTCGAGAAAGATTATCTAAACTAATTAAAGTTATCTGTTTTTTGATAAATATATTTTTATAATTTTCATAATTATCTTCAAAAGACAAACAAATAACAATACTATTATGAAGCAAATATTTAAAAAAAAAATTATAAAAATATATTCCAATAATAATATTGCTTTTTAAAACAGTAACATAATCGGTAACTATAGCACCATACTTTTTATATTCTTCGTTACTAAAACCAGCTAATAAACCAGCATTTTTTTGTATATTAACTAAAAAACCTAATTTACATAAAATTTGCACAGATTTAGGTATTAATGAAACACGATTTTCTCCCAAACATTTTTCTTTAATAACTCCTAAAGTTATCATATAAAATCCTTTATAAAATTAAAAATTTTTCATTTAATCAAAACAGTTATATAATAACATAAAATATGTTATTTATTTTAATAAAAAAATTTTTAAAAAAAATTAATATAGGTAATAAATATGGAAAAAATAATATTTTTTAGTAGTGCAAAATATGAAAGAAAATACTTTTTAAAAACAAATAAAAAATATAATTTTTCATTAAAATTTACAACAAAACAATTAAACAAAAAAAATATGAAATTAGCTAAAGGTTTTAATCATATTTGTATATTTGTTAATGACAATGCTTATGATAAAAAAATTATACAATACTTAAAAAAAATTAACATTAAATCTATTAATTTAAGATGTACAGGATTTAATAATGTTAATTTAACATTAACAAATAAACACAATATTAAAATAACCCATGTTAAATCATATTCACCTCAATCTATAGCAGAATTTACTATTGGTTTAATTTTAAATTTAACAAGAAAAATACATCATGCTTATCAACACACAATAAGTAAAAACTTTACATTAGACTATCTTGTTGGAACTAATATAAACAAAAAAACCATTGGAATTATAGGTACTGGTACAATAGGTAAAAGAGTAATAAAAATATTAAAAGGATTTGAAGCTAAAATAATAGCTTTTGATATAATAAAATCCCCAGAAGTAGAAAAAATTGGAGTTAAATATGTCAGTTTAAAAACTATATATAAAAAATCTAATATCATTAGTTTACATTGCCCATACAATAAAGAAAATTATCATATGATAAATAAAAAAACTTTAAAATTATGTAAGAAAAATTTAATTCTTATAAACACAAGTAGAGGAGAATTAATAGACACAAAAGCAGTAATTAAATATATAAAAAACAAAAAAATTCAATCTCTAGGTTTAGATGTATATGAATATGAAAAAAAAGTTTTTTTTCAAAATAAGTTTAATAAAATCATACAAGATGATAATTTAAACTTATTATTATCATTTAATAATGTTTTATTAACAAGTCATCAAGCTTTTTTAACTAAAGAATCATTGATAAATATATCTAAAATTACACTCAACAATATATATAAAATATCTTCTAACAAAAAATGTTTAAATATTATAAAATAATTAACTTATTCTAATGAATAAACATACCTATAAAGAAGGATTTTACACCAAAATCAAATCCAATACTTTTAAACAAGGAATAAACAAAAAAATTATAAAAAAAATTTCCCAAATAAGAAATGAACCATCATGGTTACTTTGTTTTAGATTAAAAGCATATAAAATATGGAAAAAAATGAAAGAACCTCATTGGTTAAATGGAAAATATAAAAAAATAAATTATCAAAAATATATATATTATTCAGCTCCTAAAAAAAAACAATCTCACAAAATTAAAAAAACATTTCAAAAATTAGGAATAAATTTAACAAAAAAATCAAACACTGCAGTTGATGCAATATTTGATTCTATATCTGTTATAACTACATATCAAAAAAAATTATCTAAATTAGGTATTATTTTTTGTTCATTAAAAGAAGCTATAATAAAATATAGTAAAATAGTAAAAAAATACTTATGTAGTGTGGTACCTATTAACGATAATTTTTATGCTGCATTAAACGCAGCAGTATTTTCTGACGGAACATTTATTTTAATTCCTAAAAATGTTAAATGTCCTATAGATTTATCCACATATTTTAGAATAAATACATCTAAATCAGGACAATTTGAAAGAACTATTATTATAGTACAAAGTAATAGTAGTCTAAAATATATAGAAGGATGTTCTGCTCCAATTAAAAAACAACATCAATTACATGCTGCTGTTATAGAAATTATTTTATATAAAAATGCAAAATTACAATATGTAACAATACAAAATTGGTTTCCTGGTAAAAACTTAAAAAAAAATGGTATATTAAATTTCGTTACAAAAAGAGCTATATGTAAAAAAAAAAATAGTCAAATGTCATGGATACAGATAGAATTAGGTTCTGCAATTAATTGGAAATATCCTAGTATCATCTTAAAAGGTAATAATTCTATAGGTAATTTTTTCTCAATATCTATTACTAAATTACAACAACAATATGATACTGGAACAAAAATTATACATATAGGAAAAAAAACAAAATCATTAATTTTAACAAAAAGTATATCTACTGAGAAAAGTAAAAATACATATAGAAGCCTTGTAAAAATAAAAAAAAACGCTGATAAATCAAAAAATTTCACACAATGTGATTCTTTAATTATAGGTAATCAAGCAAAAGCTTATACTTTTCCTTGTATTAAAATTAATAATACTAATAGTATTATAGAACATGAAGCAAGTTCGTGTTACATTAAGAAAGAACAAATATTTTACCTTTTAACTAGAGGTATTAACAAAAAAAAAGCCATTTCAATGATTTTATATGGTTTTTGTGAAGACATAATGAATATGTTACCAACAGATTATAAATTAGAAATAAAAGATTTAATTTCTAAAAAAAATATTTGAAAATAATTTAAAAAAATATGAATATATTAGATATCAAAAATTTATATGTCAAAATTAAAGATAATACTATTATTAATAATTTAAACTTAAAAATACCTTACGGACAAACCCATGTTATAATGGGACCAAACGGATCAGGTAAAAGTACTTTATCTTTAGTAATCACTGGAGATAATAAATACAAAATAATAAAAGGGTCAATAAAATTTAAAAACAAAGATATAAAAAAATATTCTCCAGATAAAAGAAGTAAAAAAGGTATATTCACAATCTTGCAAAAACATATAGAAATACCAGGATTAAATAATAGATATTTTTTATATAAGTCTTTAAATACTATTAGAGAATATAACAAAAAAAAAAAATTAAATTCTTTACAATTTACTAAAAAATTAAAAAAAAATATAAAACTATTGAATTTTCCTTTAAAACTGTTAAGTAGATCTGTTAATAAAGGTTTTTCAGGTGGAGAAAGAAAAAAAAATGATATTTTACAAATGTTGTTAATAAAACCAAAACTAATTATTTTAGATGAAATAGATTCTGGATTAGATATAGATACATTTAAAAATATATGTAATTTACTAAATAAATTTCAAAATAAAAAAAGATCTTTTTTAATTATTACTCATTCTCATAAAATGTTTAAATATTTAAATATCGATTTAGTACATATTTTATACAATGGAAAAATCATCAAATCCGATTACAAAGAAATCATTAGTATGATAGAAAACAAAGGTTATGATTGCTTTATATCAAAAAAATAAAAATATTTTATACATATATAGAAAATATATTTTAAAAATTAAATCTAATAAAATAATTATCAAAAATAATAAAATAATTTACATAGATAAAAATATTCATTATGACGTTATAAAAAATACAAAAAAAACAATACATTTTTTAAATATAAAAAAAAATCATAATCCATTATATATAATAAATGTTATAAATAGTAAAAAAAAAGACTTCTTTTTTAAAATAAATATAAACAAAAATATAAATACATTCATATTAGAGCATAATTTATGTTTAAAAAAAACAAATAAAATAAATTTTTTTAATTTCAAAAACAATATAAAAATAAAAAAACATTCTCATATTACTTATATAAGAATAATTTACTTAAACAAATCTACTTCCTATAGATTAAAAGAAAATATAAAAATAAATAAATCTTCTTTTAAACAATATAATTTTGCTCTAAAATATAAAAAAATACATATTAAAATTAAATATTTTTTAAACAAATCTAATTTAGACATACAAAATTTTACTCTTTTACAAACTAAAAACAAATACAAATATATAAATAAAATATTACAAACACAATCTATTAGCAAACAAAAACATAAAAACATATTTTCGGGAAAAAAAAATTATTATACATTTACAGGATTAACTTCAATAAAAAAAAAATCTATAGCAAAAACAATTATTAAAAATTTATGTTTTAATAATAAAAAACCATCAATTAAAATATCTCCAAAATTTTCTATATATAATCAATATAGTAATTGTAAACATAAAGTAACAACAATTAAAATTAAAAAAGAACATATTTTTTATTTATTAAGTAGAGGTTTAAGTTTTGACATTAGTATTAAGATACTTTTACTCTGTTTTATAAAAAAAGATATAAAAAAAATCCAAAAATATAATAAAATACATAAATATATAGATAACATAATAACAAAACACATAAATATAAAATGATTGGTTTAAATATAAAAAAAATAAGATTAGATTTTCCTATATTAAAAAAAAGAATTAATGGCAAAAGATTAATATATCTAGATAATGCTGCTACTTCACATAAACCTAAATGTGTAATAAAAAAACAAACATATCTATATAAAAATAATTATGCATCTATACATAGAGGGGTTTATACGTTAAGTAATATTATTACTAATAAAATAGAAGACATAAGAATAGAAATATCTAAATTTATAAATGCATCTACTCCAGAGGAAATAATTTTTGTTAGAGGAGCTACAGAAGGTATTAATTTAATTGCTAATACTTGGGCAATAACAAATTTATCTAAACAAGATAATATTATTATTTCTATTATAGAACACCACGCAAATATAGTACCTTGGTATTTAATATCCCAAAAAATCGGATTTCAAATAAAACTATTAAAAATTAAAAAAAACGGCAATTTTGATTTAAAACAACTTAAAAATTTAATTGATAAAAATACAAAAATAGTTTCTCTTACTCATATATCAAATGTTTTAGGATTAATAAATCCTATAAAAAAAATTATTAAAATAATTCATCGATATAATAATAACATAATAACTGTTATAGATGGTTCACAAGCTATAGCACATCAAAAAATAAATGTAAAAAAAATTAATTGTGATTTTTATGTTTTCTCAAGTCATAAAATATATGGTCCTACAGGTGCTGGTATAGTTTATAATAAAAATAATATCTTAAAAGATATAATTCCATGGCAAGGTGGAGGAGGTATAGTAGCAAATATTAATTTAAATAATACTAAAAAAACTATTAAAGATATTAAATTTATAAATGCACCATGGAAATTTGAAACTGGTTCTTTAAATATAGAATCTATAATAGGTTTAAGTGAAGCTATAAAATATATACAAAAAATAGGTATAAATAATATCATCAATTATCAAAAAAAAATAATATCCTTTACATTAAATAAACTAAAATTATACAATAATGTTAAAATTTTAGGTGAAGGTAAAAGAATAAATATTATTTCCTTTAATATAAATAATCAAAATAGTTACGATATAGGTTGTTTGTTAGACCAACATGGTATAGCTATTAGAACAGGACATCAATGTGCTATACCATTAATGAAATACTATAATATTAGTGGAATATGTAGACTATCTACTGCTATATATACTTCAAAAAAAGATATAAATCTATTCTTTTATTCATTAAAGAAAATTTTAAAAAAAATACAAATTTAGTTTTTTTATAAAAAATGAAGAAATTAAACAAAAAAAAAATAATTAAAGATTTTTTATTTTGTAAAAATAAAGAGGAAAAATTACTCTATCTAATAAAAATAGGTAAAAATATACCATTAAAAAAAACAGATATTAGACAAAAAGATAATATTATACATGGTTGTCAAAGCAACGTATGGCTCAAAATAAATATCACGAAAAACTTAGTAAATATTAATGCAGATAGTAACTCACGTATTATTAAAGGAATATTATTATTAATAATAATATTATTAAATAAAAAAAATATAAAAAAAGCTAAAAAAACAAATATAAATAAATTTTTTAAAAAAATTAAGATTTTACATTATTTGAGTTTTACAAGAACAATAGGTATAAAAATAATATTAAAAATAATAAAATCAAAACTTTCAAAAAACATATAAAAATTATATCTTTTTATTAAAAATTTCTAACTAAATTTTTATTTATATAAATTTAAAATATTAATTAAACTAAATTAAACACCTACAAAATTTTTCAAATATATTATTTAACATATAATTATTAAACACTTAAAACCAGAAAATTATTTTTATTTTTTCACAATAAATTCATTTTAATCACAAATAATAAAAATATGTATTTTATTTTAAAAATAATCAAAATATTTTTTTTAACTTTTACTTCCAAAATATTAGGTTTTATTAGAGATATCACAATAGCAGCTATATTCGGTATGAATCATGAAACAGATGCTTTTTTTATATCTTTTAAGTTATCAAATATCTTAAGAAAATTTTTTGCGGAAGGAGCATTCTCATATGTATTCATTCCGATGTTGAGTAAATATAAAAATAATAAAAATAAAATAAATGAATTTATATCTTCTATTTATATTATATTATTAATATGTATGGTAATTATTTCATCTACAGGAATAATTTTTACGAAACAAATAATATGTATTACATCTCCTGGTTTTTTAAAACAACCAGAAAAATTATTACTAACTATAAAAATATTAAAAATAACTTTTTCTTATATTTGTTTAATTTGTTTAACATCATTTATATCTTCCATATTAAACACATGGAATAAATTTACACCCTCTTTTACTCATCCCATAATATTAAATATAACTATAATATTATTTACATTATATAATTATAAAAATACACATCCAAATATTTTTATGTTACCTTGGGCAGTTATAATAGGGGGGATATTACAACTAATCTTTCAAAAAACATATCTTAATAAAATTCCAGTAAAATTACATTTTTCCCAAATAAATATAAAAAATAAAAAAATATACAAAACAATAAAAAACATGTTTTTAGCTATGTTAAATATTAGTGTAAACCAAATAAACCAAATTATTAATATAGCAATATCATCTTATTTTATAAAAGGTTCAATATCTTGGATTTATTATGCTGATAAATTAACAGAACTACCAGTAAATATTTTAGGTACAACTATTAGTACAATAATTTTACCTAATTTATCACAAAAATATCATCAAAAAGATAAAAAAGGTTTTTCTATATTAATTAATAAAATCATTAAAATAATATTAATTATTAGCATACCTATATCTTTGGGAATAATAATTTTATCTAAAAATATAACTTTTATATTACTTAAACATGGAAATTTCTGTATTTTTGATATAATTATGATTACAAAGATTTTGATTAATTATACACTGGGACTAACAGGTTTTATACTTTTAAAAATTTTTACCGCATGCTATTATTCCCAATTTAATAATAAAACTCCAACAAACATATCAATAATAAATTTAATTATTAATCAAATTATAAATTTTTTTACTTTAAAAATATTTAAACATACAGGTCTAGCATTATCTACTACCATTACAACATATATTACAGTTTATTTTATGTATAAAAATTTAAAAAATAAACATACATATAAACCAACTAAATTTAAAAAATTTATATCAAAAATATTATTTGCTAATACATTCATGTTATTAACATTTTATAAATTAACACAATATGTTAATTTAACAAATAACTCTTATTATGTTTTTATTTTTTTCAAAGTAATAATAGTGTTTATATTAGGATTAATATCTTATATATTTAGTTTAATCATTATTAATTTAGTCATCAAATAAATAATAGTTATTTAACAAATAAACATGTATACCTTAAACATTATTTATTATTTTTTCTTAAAGAAAAAATATAATCTACAATTAATTTAATTGAATCTAATTTTTCTATTTTTTCATCAGGTATTTCTATTTTAAATTCTTCCTCTAAAGACATAATTAACTCCATTAAATCTAATGAGGTTAATCCTAAATCTTTAGAAAAAGACTTTTTTTCTTGAATATTTTTAAAATTAACATCAAATTGATTACTTACAATATTCTTTACACGCCTTGCTATTTCTTCTAAATTCATATTAGACATTATTCTGTTAAATAAAAATTAAAAATATTAAATATTTATTATAATAAATTAACTTATTTGTAAATATATTATCATAACTTTTAAAAATTAATTTAATTTTTTATTTTTTTACCTCTATAAAAACCATTATCATCCATATGATGATATAAACTAATCAATTTATTGCATTTATTAATATATAAATTAGGTAATTTTAAATAATCATGTGATCTACGACAACCTCTTCTATTTCTACTACATTTTTTTTTCTGTACTGCCATAATTAAACCTTTATATTATTTTATTAAAATTTAAATATTTTATTTTTTTTAAAATAAAAGAAAAATTTTTATCTTTTTTAGCAAAAAAAGTTTGTTCAATTTTAGTAAAAGGATGTACAAAATGTATATAATAAGCATGTAAACACATTCTTTTTATTTTTAATAAGCTATATATATATTTATTTAGTTTATAATTACCATAAATGTGGTCAAAAACTATAGGATAACCTTTTAAACTAGTATGTTTTCTGATTTGATGTTTATGACCTGTTATAGGATATATATATAAAAGAGTAAAATTATTAATATAATTTTTCACCTTAAATAAAGTTTTAGAATACTTTTTATTTTCTATACAACTATTTTTTTTTTCAGTAATTACAAATTTTATATTTTTAGGCCATAATCCATAAACTAAAGCAATATATTTTTTTTTTATTTTTTTATTAACAAAAAAATAATGAAATGTACATAATGCATATCTACTTTTAGCTAACATTAAAACACCAGAAGTATTTCTATCCAATCTATGAATTAATTCAATATATAAATTATTAAATAAATATTTATATATATCTATTATATTATAATAAATATTTTTACCTCCATGTACTGACATACCATATGGTTTGTTTATTACTAAAATATATTTATCTTCGTAAATAATTAATTTTTTAAATAAATTTAAAATATTTTTACTTAAATGAAATTTTTTCTGTTTATTTAATTTTATTAATGGCAAACGTATCATATCATTTAATAATAATTTATATTTATACACCACACGCTTACCATTAATTCTAATATTTCCTTTACGTAATAAAGAATAAATTTTACATTTAGGTAAATTTTTTATTTTTTTTATCAAAAAATTATCAATACGTTGACCAACTTCATTAATATCAACTTTTATAAAATTTATAAAAAACTTTTTATACATATATACAATATTAATAATATTCTTATTAAATTAAAAAATTTTTCACATAAAAAAATTATTTATACTATAAATAAATATTTTGATTTTTTCAATAATTAATTACATTTTACATGTATATTATTCAAACAATAAAATAAGGCGTAAATATGAAAAGGATGTTAATAAATGCTAATCAAAAAGAAGAATTACGAATAGCTTTAGTAGATGGACAAAAATTGTATGATTTAAATATAGAAAATACAGTAAATAAAAAAAAAAAACTAAATATATACAAAGGTATAATAACAAAAATTGAACCAAGTTTAGAAGCTGTATTTGTAGATTATGGTTCAAAAAAACATGGTTTTTTACCATTTAAAGAAATATCAGAAGAATATATTATAAATAAAAATAACAAAAACATAAATAATTTATATGTAGGACAAAAAATAGTTGTTCAAATAAACAAAGAACAAAGAAAAAATAAAGGTGCTTTTTTAACTACGTTTGTGAGTTTAGTAGGAAATTACCTAATATTAATGCCAAATAATTTTAATTTAGAAGGTATATCTAGAAAAATAGAAGGTCATAATAGATTAAAAATAAAAAAAATTTTACCTCATTTAAAAATACCTAAAAATATGGGAGTAATTATTAGAACATCAGGTATAGGTAAATCTATTAAAATATTTAAATGGGATTTAGCGATAAGATTAAAGTATTGGAAATATATACAAAAAAAAGTAAAAAATAAAAATGCTCCATGTTTAATACATCAAGAAAACAATATTTTAACACGCATATTTAAAGATTATTTATATTATGATATAAAACAAATAATAATAGATAATAAAAAAATTTATACACTTTCTAAGAATTATTTAAATAAATTAGGCAAAAAAAATTTTTATAAAGAAATAAAATATTACGACAAAAAAATACCTTTATTTAATTACTATCAAATAGAATCACAAATATTATCTGCATATAAAAAAGAAATAAGATTACCTTCAGGTGGATCTATTATTATAGAAACAACAGAAGCTTTAACAACAATAGATATTAATTCATCAAAATATACAAAAGAAACAGATATAGAAAAAACAGCATTAAACACTAATTTAGAAGCAATAGAAGAAATAACAAAACAATTACGTCTAAGAAATATAAGTGGTTTAATAGTAATAGATTGTATCGATATGTCAAGCACAAAAAACAAAAAAATTGTTAAAAAAAAAATCCAAAAAAAAACCAAAAAAGACAAAGCAAAAATAAAAATTGGCTCTATATCTAAATTTGGTTTATTAGAAATGTCTAGACAAAGATTACATTATTCATTGCAAGAGTCATGTTATCATAAATGTTTAAAATGTCAAGGAATAGGAATAATAAGAAATATTGAATCATTATCTTTGTCAATACTTAGAAAACTAGAAAATATATTATTAAAAAAAAATATTAAAGAAATAGATTTAAATACTTCCCTTAAAGTTACTTTATATTTACTTAATAAAAAAAGAAAATATCTATATCAAATAGAAAAAAATTTTAAAACAAAAATAAACATTAATTATAGCAAAAAAATAAAAGATTCTAATTTTTTAATTAAAATTAAAAAATGTTAAAATATAATATATTAAAAGTAAAATAAAATTTTAATATTTAACCACAAAGAGTATAATTTAAAATTATAAAAAATATGTATAATCATAAAAAAATAGAAAAAAAAATTCAACAACAACACACACAAAACAAAAAATTTATAAAAAAAAAAAAATATTATTGTTTATGTATGTTACCTTATCCTTCAGGAAATTTACATATGGGACATGTGAGAAATTATGTTATAGGAGATATAATAACTAGATATCAAATATTAAAAAATAAAAATGTATTACATCCTATAGGATGGGATGCTTTTGGTTTGCCAGCAGAAAACGCAGCAATCAAAAAAAATATTTCACCATATAAATGGGTGATAAATAATATTTATAAAATGAAAAAACAACTTAAAAAATTAGGAATAAAATTTAATTGGGAAAAAGAAATTACAACATGTGATAGTAAATATTACAAATGGGAACAATGGCTATTTATAACTTTATTTAATCAAAAATTAATATACAAAAAAAAAGCTTTAGTTAATTGGTGTAATCAAGATAAAACTGTATTAGCTAATGAACAAGTAATAAATGGCAAGTGTTGGAGATGTTATTCAACAGTATATTATAAATATATATCACAATGGTTCATAAAAACCAAAAAATATGCTAATAAATTATTAAAAGGAATAAAAAAACTAAAAAATTGGCCTAAAAAAGTTAAAGAAATGCAAAAAAATTGGATAGGAAAATCTAAAGGACTAGAAATATTATTTTATATACCTAATTTTAAATATAAATTATATATTTATACTTCTAACAAAAAACTAATTAATAATCCTCGATGTATATCGATATCACAATATCACGATTTTATACAAAATAATATAAATAAAAAAACATTAAATAAAATTAATAATCAAAAATTTTTAACCCAAAAAAACAATTATATTGGTTTTGATACTCATATAAAAGCAATAAATCCTATTAATAATAAAATTATACCTATATGGATAACTAATTTTACTGAACAATTATATAATACTCAAGTTATTTTAATATTTTCTAATGTTTATAAAAAACATGATTATTTTTTAAAAAAATATCATTTATTAAATAAAACTTATAAAGAATTTAATTGTTTTAAAAATATTAAAACATCTAAATATATAAAAAAAAAAACTCATTTTAAATTAAAAGATTGGGTAATATCTAGACAAAGATACTGGGGTGTACCAATTCCTATTATAAAAAAAAACAATAAATCATTTCCTGTAAAAATAAAAAAATTACCTATTAAATTACCTTTGAATTTAAAAATTAAAAATTCCAATTTAAACCCCCTTAGAAATAATAAAAAATGGAGAAATATTTTTATAAGCAAAAATATAAAAATAAAAAGAGAAACTGATACTTTTGATACTTTTATAGAGTCATCATGGTACTATGTTAGATATACTTCACCTAATTATAATAATGGTATTTTTGATGTTAAAAAAGCAAATTATTGGTTACCAATAGATGTATATATAGGTGGAATAGAACATGCAACAATGCATCTTATATATTTTAGATTAATGCACAAAATATTTAATGATTTAAAATTAATAAAATGTAAAGAACCAGCAAAAAAAATTATATGTCAAGGTATGATACTTTCAAACACGTTTTTTTATTTTAAAAAAAATAAAAAAATATGGGTTAATTATAAAAATATTAAAAAACATAAAGATAAAAATGAATTTTATTTAAAAAAAAATAAAAAAATTAAAGTATATAGTGCCGGAATAAGTAAAATGTCAAAATCTAAAAAAAACGGAATTAATCCAAACCAAATAATTAAAAAATATGGTGCAGATACTTTAAGGTTATACATTATTTTTTTAGCACCAGTAGAAAAAAATGTAGTTTGGGAAGATAAAGGAATAAAAGGATGTCATAGATTTTTACATCGTTTATTTAAATTAGTTATAAAATATAAAAACAAAAATTTTAAAAAAAATATTATATTAAAAAAAAATATAAACAGTGAATACCTAATTATAAAAGAGAAAATACTTTATATAATAAAAAATATGCAATTACAAAAAAATTTTAATGTTATTATTGCAAAAATTATGGAAATTAATAATTTTTTAATTAAAAATATTAACTATGAAAATAACAAAAAAAGATTAAAACAAAATATTAATAAATTACTAATAATGATTAATCCTTTCACACCACATATAAGTATTTACTTATGGAATAAAATAAATAAAAACAAAAAAATGTTATGGTCTGATTTACATAAAAATAATCTTAAAACAAAACATAAAAGCTATATTATTATTGTACAAGTAAATGGAATAAAACGAGGTTTAATAAAACTAAAAAAACAATATGAACAAAAAAAAATAGAATCTAAAATAAAAAAAAAACAAATCTTAGATAAATATTTAGCAAATAAAAAACATACAATAATTAAAATAATATATATAAAAAATAAAGTGATTAATTTTGTAATAAATTTTCATGATAATAATAAAATATAAAAATTTTTTTAATAAAAATAATATAAACAAAAAATATAAATATTATTTTCTTGTAGGTAATAATAATTATTGTAAAAATATATGTAAAATCAAGATAATAAAAAAATATTTTACAACAGAAAATGTAAAAAAATACTATTTTATAATAGATAAAAAATTTAAATGGAATAAAATCAACAAAAACATTAATAATATAAGTTTATTATATAAGTATAAATTATTCGTGTTAAATTTTATTGAAAAAATAAATAAACTAAAAGATATCTTGAATATTTATATAAATAATCAACATAATAATAATATATTTTTTATATTTAATTTGGAATTTTCAATATATATTAATAAAATATCTTTTAATAACAATAATATAATATATATTAATTGTTCTAATCATAAAGAAAGTAAAAATTATATTACATATAATAATAAATATAACAATATGTTTAAATTTGTAAAATTTTTAAAAAAAAAAAATATTAAATTTATAAAATACTTAAGAAAATTACAAAAAGATAATACTCCCAAAATAATGTTCATTACTATGATATATAATTTTTTAAAAAAAATAAAAACAAAAAAAAATTTTTTTAACACTTTACAAAAATATGAAATAAAAATAAAAAAAAATTTAAATCCCTCATGGAAGGAATTAGAAATTATTATCTTAAAAATTATTAACTATATTTAAATTATTTGTAATATTGCTATAGTATTGATTAAATTTGCTTATTGTAAATAATAATATTTCTTTTTTAGCATAAATAATTACTTTTTGTTTAGACCTAGTTATAGCTGTATAAATTAATTTACTATTTAAAATAGGTACATAAATATCAGGTAAAATTAACAATACTGTATTAAATTCTGAACCTTGAGATTTATGAACCGTTATAGCCCATGAATTTTCCCAATAAAGTAAACTATTAGGATGTATAAATAAATTAGATAAATTAGATTTAGGAAACAACACCTTTAATTTATCTTCTTTATCCAACACAAAAAAACCTAAATCTCCATTAAATAAATTTAAATCAATATTGTTTTTCAATATAATAATTGGTTCTCCTAAAAAATGATAACAACTATGAAAATAATAATAATGAATTATTTTTATAAAATTAGATTTTAAAAAATAACTTTTAATTAACCTATTAAAACAATTAACACCAAACATAGTATCACGTAATACACAAATTAACTGAAATTTAGCGTAAAAATCACCAATTTTAGAAAAATCACTTTTTAAATTCATAACATAAAGAATATATCTTTGGTAATATTTAAGACATTTTTTTAATACAAAATCATAATTAAATTTATTAGCATCATAAAAATTTAAATTATTAGAGAAATTATGTTCTTTTAAAAATAAATCTATTTTTTTAACATTACCTATATTAATCATACTAGATAATTTAAATAAAAAAGATTTTTTTAAAAAACGATAATTATATTTTAAAAAACAAATATTATAATTTTTTAATATTTTTATAATACTTATATAAGCAAAATTTTTCTTACTTTGATTATTATAAATTATTTTAAAGAAATTACAGATTTTACTTTTTCCACAAATTTCATTAAATAAAGAACCAGCTTCAATAGAACCAATTTGGTTATGATCACCAACTAAAATAATTTTTGCTTTATTATTTAAAGCAGATAATATATAATAAAAAGTTGTTAAATCCACCATAGAACATTCATCTATTATAAAAACATCACAATTTAATTGATAATCTCTATTATATTTAATGGTATTGTTATAAAAATTAAACCCTAATACTTTATGTATAGTATATGCTTGTTGAGGTAATATTTCTCTTAAAGAACAATTAATATCTAAAGTATTATAAAAATTATTTAAATACTTAGTTAAATAAGAAGCAGATTTACCTGTAGGTGTAACAACACAAATAGAATCTTTACTTTTAAGATGTAAGAATTTATATAAAATTAAAATTAATTTAGATATTAAAGTGGTTTTTCCAGTACCTGGTCCACCTGAAATAACACAAAACTTATTAAATAAACATAAATAAATACAAAATTTTTGAAAAACATCAAAATTAAAATTATTTAAATATTTATTTAAAATTAAAAAATTTTTTTTTGTAAAAAAATATTTTTTATAAATATTTTTATTAATATATGAAACAACATTTTGTTCATAAATATAAAATTTATATAAATAAATACAATTTTTATACAATATAAGAGGTGTTTTATTTTTTAAATAAGAAGAACTAATTATATTTAGTTGAAACAAAATATTAATACACTTAGGTATACTTAAAATAGAAAAAAAATAATTCAGAAAAGACAAAATATAAGCGTTATATATATTTTTTCCTAAAATTTCACAAACAGGTAAACATACATGTCCTAACCTATTTGACAAACTAACTATAGAAGTAAATAACACTCCTACATAAGAATATTTTTCTGATGATTTAAATAACTGTCCAAAATATACATCTATTAAACTCATTTCATTTTGTTTTAAACAATTAAACAAAAATATATTAATTTTTTTATTAATCATATATATCTATCTTTTTGAAATATAGAACTCAATTTATTAATTAATGATTTTTCTATTTTTTTAAAGAAAACACCATTTTTACTATAAAAATATTTGTTTAATTTTAAACCTCTAAAAAATATATAAAATATACCACCAAAATGGTAATTATAATCATAATTATTAATTTTAAGTTTTAAATAATTATTTAATGCTAATGAATAAAATAAATACTGTATATTATAACCATAACTATGAATAACTTTGTGCAAATTATTTCGTGAATAATGTGAATAAGTATTACCTAAAAAGTTAGATTTATAATCTACTAAATAATATTTATTCTTATAAATAAACACCAAATCTATTACACCATTTAAATAACCATATAAAAAACTATTATTATTATTTAATAAATTAAAAGATAAAAATTGATGTTTTTTCAATATATTTAAAAATTTAACATAACTAATAGATTTATTTATAGGTAATATAAATTCAAATTCCTTAAAAAGTAAAATTATATTTTTATGACATAAATTAACATCTAAATTAAATAAATTAACTTTCAAAATATTAAATATTATTTTTTTAACAATAGGTAGCCAACAAATACTAATATGAAATTGATATAAATTTTTAATTAAATATTCTTCATTTAAAATATTTAGTTGAAAATCCATATTTTCTAAAAGAGTATGAAAAAAAATTCCAATTTCTTTACCTCTTGGAAAATTATGTATATTTAATTTTTTATCAAATTGCATATTATCTTCTAATACATTATGATATTTTAGTTTACTTTGTATTTTGTTTGTATTATTTAAATAACTTGATATATTAGAATAATTAAACATACCCTTTCTTAAACAAGTATTAACATAAGGTAATATTTTACATTTATCAAAATTAATCTTATTTGATATAGAAGACAAATACTGTTTTTTATTATTGTGATAAAAATTATAATCATTACAACTAATATTATATATTGTAATATAATTAGTATATATTTTGTTTGAAAAAAATTTTTTTAATTCTTTATAAGAAATAACATTCTTTATTTTTATTAAATAATTAATATAGTAATAATTATAATTATTCAAATAATCTTTAAAACTATATAAAAATATATTACACTGATATACAGATCTAGTTATAGCAACATAAAACAATCTAATTTCTTCCGAAAGTAATTCTTCAAAAAACAAAATTTTATTTTTTGTCTGTTTATATAAATCTATTTTTAATTTAAAATTATTTCTATTATGATAATAATAATATTGTTTATTTATAGGAATTTTCAATAAAAAAGGTAAAAACACAATATTATATTGTAATCCTTTAGATTTATGAATAGTAGAAACCTTTATTTTATCAACATTATTCTCTAAAGATCTAATAATATATTCATCTTTCATTTGTCTGTCAGAAGATACAATTTTATTATTTAACCAAGTTAATAAAGAAAATTTATTTTGTAAAGAAAAATTTTTTTTTTGTAATAATTCACTAATATGAATAAAATTAACTACATATTGTTTATTCTTTAAAAAAGCAAAATTTTTAGTGATTAACTTTTTAACATTAACAATATGACGTAACATAGTAAATATATCAAATTTATTCCATATTTCATAATATGAATAAAATTCATTAATTAAAATAACAAATTTACTTTCATTATTTAAATAATAATTTATTTTTAATAAAGGAATATCAAAAACATATGTGGATAAAGTATTTCCCATATTTACTTTAGATTCTGGAAATAAAACAGATTTTAAAATAAAATATATTTCCCTAGCTGCTAAAGTAGAAAAAACATTTTTTTTTACAAAAGAAACACAAGAAACAGGTAACTGATATTTACAAAATACATCGTATATAATTTCAATATCTTTATTAGAATAAGTAAGAACAGCAATATCAGAAGAAATAACATTTCTTTTTTGTTTGTTTTTATTGAAGATAAAGAATTTATTTTTTACATTTAATAAATCTAATATATTATGAGCACAATAATGAGCTAAAAAATTTTTATATTTATTTTTAGGTAAGTATTTATCAAAAAATAAAAAATTCACAGATGATTGCTCTATTTCTTTTTTTTTAAAAGATAAAAATTTATTTTCTTGTGCTTGAATTAAAGGAATATATTTTATGTCATTAAACACAAAAGGATTAACTACTTTCTTAAAAAGTAAATTAATACTCTTTAC
Source organism: Candidatus Stammera capleta (assembly GCA_036689325.1). Classification (GTDB taxonomy): domain Bacteria; phylum Pseudomonadota; class Gammaproteobacteria; order Enterobacterales; family Enterobacteriaceae; genus Stammera; species Stammera capleta_Y. Next base: position 204,008 of record CP144793.1, read on the forward strand.
CATACATAATGAAGAACGCCAATTAATGTTAAAGGTATAAATATACTCTATATATTTTTTAATCTTAAAATAATTAAAAATATTAGCTCCTCTAAAAGTATAAATAGATTGTTTAGGATCACCAATCAATATAATTTTAGTGGGTAAAAATTTATGTTTGATATATAAATGATAAAATATATTATATTGTATATAATCGGTATCCTGAAATTCATCCATTAAAACTACTGGAAAATTATTTAATATAATAGAATTAATATTTCCTTTTCTATTTAGACATATTTGTTTTTCTAAAGTAAATATTAAATCATTAAAACTTAAGTAAGATTTTTTATCTTTTTCTATTTTTAAATATTTTTGAACAAATTTTACACAACTAATAATTATATAATTATATAAATCATTTTTTTTTTTTAAAAAAATATCTATTTTAGAGAAAAAAACCTTATTTTGTTCATGAAAAATATTATTTTTTTTTAATAAAAAATCATAACCAATTTTACTTAAATGTTTAGGATGACTAAAATTTGTAGTTTTACTTTTACACCAATTATCTATTTCTAAAAATAATTTTTTATAATTAAAACAAAAAACATTTTTATTTTTAACTGTTATTTTTTGTAAAAAATTAATAATTTTATTAGAATGTAATAACCATATATTTTTTATATTATTAATACATTTAATAATTTTCGAATAACAATTATCAATAGAATAATATTCTAATTTACAAACAAAATCAAACTTAATAAAATTTAAACAAGATTTAACTAAAAAAAATAATTTTCTAGGAGTATTCCAATAAGTATAAATAATTTTTAATATATCAGATGATAGGAAACATATTCTTTTATTCCAAAAATGTAAAACTAATTCATGTATTAAATTATATTCTGAACTTAAAATTTTAGTGTTAAATTTTATACCAGAGTCAAAAAAATTAGAAAAAATTATTTTTTTACAAAAACCATGTATAGTAAAAATAGACATAATATCTATTTGTTTTTCATATTTATCTAACAAATAAATAATTTCTTTATTATTTTTTACATAATTATATATTAATTTAATTTTGTCATTAACAACATATTTTTTAATTAAAGAAACACGTAAATCCTTTATAAAATTTTTAATTCTATGCTTTATTTCTAAAACTGCTAAATCTGTAAAAGTAACTATTAAAATTTTATCTATGTCTAGATTTGAAAATTCTTTTTCAATATTTATATTTAATAAAAAACGTAAATATAGTAAACTAATTATATGAGTTTTTCCAGTTCCAGCTGAAGATTCTATTAAATTACTTCTGTATAATTTTATCTTTAATGGATCAAACATAATTTACTTTAAATTTAATATTTTAAAAATAGGTAATAACCACTTTTCACAACAAATAATAATATTATTAATATTAATTTTTTCACCATCTCTCATTAAACGTGAAATATATATATTATTTAATTCATGCAATAAATAATTATTTTTTCCATATAAAATTTCTCTTATTTTTCTTCTCGCAAAATTTAATATATAATTATTATTATAATTATTAATATTTCTTAAACTAAAAATTGAGTAAAACCATAAATTACATATCTTAGGAAAAAAAAATAAAGGAACATCTAAGTTATATAAATATCCTAAAATATATTTTTCTAAATAAAACTTAGATTTTTCTCTGCTTAAAGACGATAAATACCAAACACCATTATAACCACATAAATAACTATTATTTTTATTACCTAAATAACAATATATCAAATGATCAATAAATAAAAGTAATATATCAATAAAATTAATATTTTTGGGAATCCATTTTACAATCATTTTATGATATAAAGTAATATTACCACATAAAATAAATTGTTTAAATTTTAAATTAAATTTTAAATCAATTTTATTGTTTAAGAAAAACTTATTAATATCTTTAAGTAAAAAAGAAATTTTTTCTTTTTCTTTTTCCCAAATCATTTTTCCCAAACAACCATAAGGTAATAAATTAAAATATTGTAAATAAATATATATATCATCTGTGAAATATATATTTTTTTTTAAAATATTAAAAATAATTTTTTGTCTAATAAAGAAAAATTTTTTAAAATTTAAATCATATAAAATATCTTTATCTAGATAATTTTTACTAATATAAAAATTAACACCTAATCTTTTAATAAAAAAATATTTAATAGGATTAGACCAAAAATAATGAATATCATTTAAATATAATTCATTATTATAGTTTGTTTTAAAACTACATAAATTTAAAGGATGTTTTGCTTTTTTTTTTTTAGTATTTACAAACCATTCATACAAAAAACTAAAATAATACTTTTCGTTTATCAAAAAATTATTTATATCAAAAACATTTTGTGTATGTTTACGATAAATAAAATTAAGACTTTTATTAATCTTTATATCATCATAAAAATTTTTTTTATTTATAAAATAACATTTTATATAATTAAACAAAATATCTATCAAAATAGATGGATATTTTTTTTGGTTTTTTTCTAAACAGAAATTGATAAAACTTATATATAATTTTTCTCTAGCAGCAATAATACATTCTAAAAATAAATACTTATCATTATCTCTTTTATTTCTATCTCCTATTTCAGGGTTAGCAATCATTAAATCAAAACTATTATTATCAACAATGTTTCTAGGAAAAACATCCTCATTTATTCCTATTAAACATATTATTTTAAAAGACATAGAACGTAAAGATATAAAGGAACAAAAATTAATACAACCAACTTTATACATATTATAAAAATTTTTTTTATCTAAAAATTGTAAAATAATCTTCTCAAAAAATACACAATTTATTTTTCTGGAAAAAGAACTAATTTTTAATGAATTATATAAATTTAACCAAAATTTTTCATTTAAGAAAAAATCATTACTGGAATAAATATCTAATGATAGATAACTTAATATATTTGTACACAACACAATACATTTACTAAAATTATATTCTTTTTTAATTTTTTTTTTCCAATACATAATTTTATATACTAAGGAAGATAATTTACCAATAATATTATTTATAAAAGAATTACCTATAGTCGAAAATGGAATTAAATTATTCCATACACAAAAATTATCATTTATAGCATAGCCTAACAAGATACTATTAATTTTGTTTATTAATAATTTATCATGTTCTTCACTACACAAAGATTCTATATTTGATAATTCATGATATAAACCAATATTATTAATAATATTATTTATAATTTCCAATTCATCGTAATTAAAATCAAATTTTTTTAAAATGATATCTTTTTGTAAAAAGTATGATAACATATTAGCAGAAAAATCTATACTAACTATATTTAGTATATACATAAATATATCTAATAACTCATTATAAATAACATTTTGTTTACCCATTATATGAAACGGTAAATATTTACTATATAAAGAATTACTAAACACTCCTTTAATAAATGGACAATAAATATCTATGTCACTTACCATTACAATAATATCTTCTGGTTGATAGTTATGATAAATTATTAAATTTAATATATAGTCATATAAAACTTCTATTTCTCGTAAATAACCATAACAGGAATTAATTAAAATAGAATCATCTTTAGGTAAATTATTTATATCATTAAAAAAATATAAATCCTGAAAATACAAAATATTATTTTTTAATTTATTTAAAATAGTATTATCATGTAATTTTAAATACACATCTATTTTATAGATATCTAATTCTAATATTATATTTAAATAATCAGCTAAAGATTTACCATAATATAAAACAAAAGAATTCATATTATTATGAAAATTTTTATATTTAGAAAAAAAATATGTTCTCTTAAATGTATTATTTAAATTTAAGTAATCTTTGTTATCTAAATAATTATCATACCAATAACTAAAAGAAGGATTTATAATAAAATAATTAATATTTATATATTTAGATAAAATATAAAAAGATTGTAAATAAATATTAGGTATTAAAGTAACATTAAATACATATATTTCTTGAGGTATAATATTTTTAAAAATATATTTATTTTTTTTTTTAATTGAATTTAAAAATTCGTAATAAATATGAGCTCTATGCCAACAATAATTTATATTATTAGAATAATAATGAACTATTTTGCGCCAAAGAATAGCTTGCCACACTTGATTGCCATTGTCTTTGATATTATTAATTAAATTAAATTTCTCCCATTCTAATAACCAATTTATTCTATAAATTAAATATTTATCATACACATCAGCAATTTTCATAGATAAATAAAATAATTTTTCCAACAAAATATTAGAACCTAAATATTTTTTTAGATAAGCAAATTCTTTTTTGTTTAATAAAGACGGTAATAATTCCATTATTATAAATGTTAAATTATTTTTATTAAAAATATTTTCAGATAACACATTAGGTATTAATAATCTATAAATATTCCATATAAATTTTGCGGGTAAAATAAATTTATAGTTAGCACAAACGCCTAAATATTTTGCAAAAAACAATTTTAATATAAAAGATATATTATGATTAGGAATTATTATCAACTCACTAATATGAGAATTATTATGATTATTATTTTTTTTTTGTAAAAGTTCTAATAATATAAATTTTAAACTTTCAATATCATTAGATTGATATAATTTAAGCATATAAATGCATTATAGATTTACATATAATTAAAAAATATAAAAAAAAAACAAAAACGTTATATATAATAACAAAAGATAGTTTAATTCTCAAATTTAAAGGCCAAAAAAATATAACACCATTAAAAGTGCTAATATCTAACAATATATGATTTATATAACCAATAATCATTCCTTTAATAATATTAATATTTAATTTATAATTAAAAATTAAATCTAAATTAACTATAAAAAAAGATAATAACATTATACATAACAAACTATGAGTAAAATGTCTATGTTTAAAACAATGATTTATTATACAACTAAGCCAAATTAGTTTACTTCCTAAAAAAGATTTTTTATGATCTATATCAGGTAATAAACAAGTTAAAATACTAGATATCAAAAGATAAAAATAATTGATATTTACAAAATAATTATTTAACAAAGAAATTATTAATAATAATAATATACAGTTATAATAAATATGTTTTTTAAAACACACAATAATAAAATAATATTAATTAATATAATTAAATTAAATATTTAATTATATTATAAAATTAATTAATAATTTTAATAAATTTAAAATTTTTAAAAAAGTTTAATATAATATTTTAAAATAATAATATTTAGCATGAAAAAGAAAAATTATCTACAACATAAAGACCATAGAATTATAAATAAACAATTAAAACTATTTTATATAACTAAAGACAATCCTGGTATAATATTTTGGAACATAAATGGTTATAAAATAATTCTTAATATTCAAAATTTTTTAAGAAAAAAATTTATAGAAAATAATTATTTAGAAATTAACACTCCTATATTAATGAATAAAAAAATATGGGAAAAAAGTGGTCATTGGAAAAATTATAAAAACTCAATATTTTCTACAAATAATAAAAAGAATAAATTATGTATAAAACCTATGAGTTGTCCAGGACATATATATATATATAAACAAAACATAATCTCTTATAAAATGATGCCGATACGATTCTCTGAATTTGGAATATGTCATAGAAATGAAAGTTCAGGTGCGTTATGTGGTTTACTAAGAACTAAATCATTTATACAAGATGATGCTCACATATTTTGTACTAATGAACAAATAGAAAAAGAAGTATTAAAATGTATAGATATGACATACAAAATATATAATATATTTAACTTTAAAAATATTACAATATATTTTTCTACTAGACCTAAAAAATATATAGGTAATAAAAAAAAATGGAAAACCTCAGAAAATATATTACTTAATATACTAAAAAAAAAAAATATAAACTTTAAAATTAAAAAGGGAGAAGGGGCTTTTTATGGTCCTAAAATAGAATTTATTTTAAAAGACTCATTTTTAAGAAAATGGCAATGCGGAACAATACAATTAGATTTTTATCTATCTAAAAAATTAAGTGCATATTATATTGATAAAGATAATAAAAAGTGTTATCCAATTATTATTCATAGAGCAATATTAGGTTCTTTAGAAAGATTTATAGGTATACTAATAGAAGAAAACAATGGCTGGCTACCTTTATGGTTGACACCTATACAAATAGTAGTATTAAATGTTTCAGAAAAACATATCAAATATGCTAAAAAAATTTTACATAAAATAAAATCTTACGATATAAGAGTTATAGAAGATTTTAGAAATAAAAAAATAAATTACAAAATACGTGAACATACTTTACAAAAGATTCCTTATATGATAATATGCGGCGATAAAGAAATTTTATCAAAAAATATTAATATTAGAGAATCTTTAACAAAAAAAACAAAAATTACAAGTATTAAATATTTTATAAGAAAAATAATAACAAAAATAAAAAATTTTATTTAAGAGGTAAACATAAAAGTTTTGAATAAAAAAATCAAAATAAATAACGAAATCAAATCTCAAAAAATAAGAGTAACCAATGATAATAGAGAAAATTTAGGTATTCTTAATATTAAAGAAGCATTAAAATTAGCAAAAAAAAAAAAATTAGATCTAGTAGAAATAGTGCCACAAGCTAATCCTCCTGTATGCAAAATTACTAATTATGGTAAATACATATATAAAAAAAACAAAATTTTAAAAAAAAATAAAAAAAAAAAAGTAAGTTTAAAAGAAGTTAAATTTAGATTAAACACTAATAAAAATGATTTTTTAATTAAACTTAAAAATATAATACGTTTTATACTTAAAGGAAATAAAGTTAAAATTATTATTATATTTAGAGGTAGAGAAATAATACATCAAAACATAGCCAACAAAATACTAGATGAGATAAAAGATAAAACAAAAAATATATCTAATATAGAATTAAATCCTAATAAAATAGAAAACAGACAAATGATTATGATTTTATCTAGTAGAACAAAATAAATTTTAAAATAATAATGATAAAAACAAAAACAATTAATGCAATACGTAAAAGAATAAAAAAAACTTCTTTAGGTAAAATTAAATTTAAACAAGGTAATTTAAGACATATACTCACCAAAAAAAACAAAAAAAGAAAAAGACAACTTAAAAAAAAAAAAATAGCTAATAAATCATTAAAAAAAATAATAAAAAAGTATTTTAGATAAATTTTAAAAAATAAAATGATTAGAGTAAAAAGAAGTAAAACAACTCATAACAAACACAAAAAAATATTACAACTTGCTAAAGGTTACTATGGAGCAAGATCAAGATCTTACAGATCAGCTAAACAAGCAGTTATAAAAGCACAACAATATGCTTATAGGGATAGAAAAAAAAAAAAAATTAATATGAGAAAATTATGGATCATCCAAATAAATGCTAAAGTTAGAAATTATGGAATTACATATAATCAATTTGTATACAAACTTAGACAAAAAAAAATAAATATAAACAAAAAAATATTAATATCTTTAATACAAGAAAATTGTCCATCTTTTGATAAAATTATAAAACTTATTAATAAATGATATGCTTAATAAAAAAAAAATCATTAAAATTTTTAAAAAAGATATTCAACATATTAATAATATTCAAGATATTAATAAAATAAAAATTAAATATTTAGGTAAAACAGGATTTATTAATGAAATAAAAAAAATACTACAAAAAAGTCCTAAAAATTTAAAACCTAAAATAGGAAAAACTTTTAATTATATAAAAAAATACTTTCAAAACAAAATTTTATATTTAAAAAAAAAAATATACAAAAAAAACTTAAATAGTATTCATAACACTATAATAGAAGATATATCACTTCCATGTAATAATTATCTATCTTATGGTAATCTACACCCTATCACAATTACCTTAAATAAAATAGAAAAATTTTTTAAGAATTTAGGATTTACTTATTTTTATAGTTCAGAAATAGAAAATACTTATTTTAATTTTGAAGCTTTAAATATTAACAAAAAACATCCATCTTACACTAAAAAAGATACTTTTTGGATAAATAAAAAACTTTTATTAAGAACACAAACTTCTCCTGCACAAATAAGATATATGTTAAAAAAAAAACCTCCATTAAAAATAATTACATCAGGTTGTGTATTTAGAAAAGATGATGACACAACACACACACCAATGTTTCACCAACTAGAAGGTTTTTTAGTAGATAAAAATATTAGTTTTGCAAATCTTAAATATTTAATAACACAATTTATATATTTTTTATTAAATAAAAAAAAAATAGAATTTATACCTTCATACTTTCCTTTTACAGAACCATCTGCTGAAGTAGTAATAAAAAACAATCATAAATGGTTGGAAGTGTTAGGTTGTGGTATGATACATCCTAAAATTTTTGAAAATGTTAATATTAATTCAAAAAAATATTCAGGTTTTGCTTTTGGTTTAGGTATAGAAAGATTAACAATGTTAAAATATAATATAAAAAATATAAAATTTTTATACAAAAATAATATTAGATTTTTAAATCAATTTTAATTTTCAAAAAATATATGAAATTTCCCGAAATTTGGATAAAAAAATTTTTTAAAAAAAAAACAAACAGTAAAAGTATAAAAGACATTTTAAATAAAAATGGTTTTGAAACTAAAAATTATTGGCATTTTTCTGTTAAAAAGAAATTCTTTCATTTAAAAATAAAGCAAATATTTAATAAAACATATAAATATATTGTTTATTATAATAATAAAAAAAAAGAAATAAATATATATAATAATAACAAATATATTCATAAGATACTAAATAATAATAATTTATATTGTACTAAACAATGTATTAAAAAAAATGTTATCTTTAATATCTTAAAAAAAACATCTAATAAAGAAAATCTTTATTTTTTATATCAAAATAAACAAGATATTTATTATATAAATCAAATATTACAAACACATAATATTTTTCAAATAAAACCACCAAATAATAGAATTGATTGTCATAATATTTTAGGTATAGCTAGAGAACTATGTTGTTTAACTAATACAAAATTACATATTAAAAAAATTTCCATTAATAAAACAAAAAAAAGTGATAATTATTTTAGTTTAGAAGGTAAAAATTATAAAAACTATAAATATATTATTGTGGAAATTAAAAATCTTAATAAGAAAATATCTAAAAATATTAAATATAAATTAGATTATCTTAATTTAATAAATAATGATATATTATTAAATATAATTAATTATATTATAATAGAATATGGCCAATATATATACATACATCATTTAGAACTACCTTTTTTAAAAAATAAAATCAGTAAAACATATTTACACACAAAAATACATAAAATACTGAAAAAAAAATTAAGTAAATTTCAAATTATTGATAAACACTTTGCTTATCAAAAAACAACAAAATTATTACTAATAGCTCCATTATTAAAAACAAAATTTATTAAAAAAATAAACAAAAAAAGCAAATTATTTAGTTATATAAGTAATACATATAATAAAATACAAATATTATCCCTTAAAAAAATAATAAAAATCTTAAAAAAACATTTCTCTATACAAAAAATAAGTTCTTTTTTAAAAGAACCTAAAAAGAAAAATAATACTATAAATTTATATTTCGACGATGTATGTCATATATTAGGTTTTAAAATTAAAAAATCAATAATCATAAATATATTAAAAAATATTGGATGTGTTTTTCACAAAACCAATCCAACATATTTAAAAATAATACCTCCAAAATGGAGAAAAGATTTAAATATCAAAGAAGATTTAGTGGAAGAAATAATAAGAATATATGGATATAACAATATACCTAATATTTCTCCAAAAACTAATATTATTATAACAAAAAAAATAACATGGGATGAAAAAATTTATAATATCAAAAGATTATTAATTGATCAACAATATAAAGAAATTATTAACTTTCATTTTTCTAACGAAAAAAAAGAAATATTAGTAAACAAAAAAAAATTATTTATTTACATTAATAATCCTTTGTCAAACGATATATCAATACTTAGATCATCTTTAATTCCTAATATGTTATATACTTTAAAATACAACTTACAGAGACAAAATAATAGAATTAAAATATTTGAAATAGGTACATGTTATTTAAAAACAAATATTAATAAAATAAAAAAAATACATAATATATGTGCTATGGTTTGCGGATATAAAAATATAAAACATTGGAATATAAAAAATAATAGATTATTTAATTTTTATGATCTAAAACATGATTTAGAATATCTTATATATAAAAATAATAATATAAAAACATTAGATACAGAAATAGCTTTATTACCATTTTTAGAAGAAAAAAAAAATTTAAATATCAAAATTAACAATCAGAATATTGGATATTTAGGACAAATTAGTAAAAAAATACAAAAGAAATTAGATATAAAATACCCTATTTTTTTATTTGAAATTAATATTAAAAAATGCTTATCATATAAAACAAAAAAAAACAAATTTTTGTTTTATAAATACCCACTTAATAAAAGAGACATCACATTAATAATTAATAAAAATATATTAATAAACAAAATCATTCAAAAATGTTTATCATTAAATAAATTAATAACTGATATTTATGTTATAAACACTTTTAATAATGAATATTTAAACATAAAAAATAAAAAAAATATTACATTAAGATTAATCATACAACATAACAAAAAAACTCTTACAGATAAAAATATTAATACAATTATTATTAATTGTAAAAAAAAACTTAAAAAAATATTTCATGCAGAAATAACCTAAAATAATTCTATTTTATATAGCAAAATGCTGATATTCAGATTCGAACTGAAATCTTACCTATACCAAAGGTATATTTTACCCTTAAAATATATCAGCTTATGTATGTAACATATATAATAAAATTATATTTATATTAAATTACAAAAATACTATATAAATTACATAAATAACGAATAAATCAATAATATTTATAAAACAAAGAAATGAAAAATAATTTTATTTAAAATATAAAATATTTAAATTTAAAAAAATATAATATAAACTAGAAATAATATTTAAGAATAAAAATTTTTTATTTAAACTAATTAGAAATATTACAAAATATAAAAATATATTCTAAAATATTAATACAAAATTATTATTAATTAAATAAACATAATAACTTAATAATATCTTTGTAATTATAACATATAAAATTATAAATATTTAATATGATAAAATTAATAATATAAATAATAACAAATAATATTTAAATATAAAATTATTATGTATATAACAAATTAAACAATAATTATACAAATATCACTTTATCAACCAAAAAAAACATAAAAAACTAATAATGTTAAATATATTATTTACAATATAAAAATTTAAAGATATTTTCTTTAATTACTAAAATACAAAATCATAACAAACCAAAAATATACAAATTAATAAAAATATTAAAATTATTTATTATGTATTATAAAAAAAAACAACCTTATTATATAAAAAAAATTAATATATATATACAAAATATATATGTATGGATAATATGTGGTTTCTCTATAACATCAATAACATCTTGGTTCTTAAGTAAGAATTATAAAATATTAAAGTTTATTTTTTTAAATAAAAAAATATTATTTTTAATTACTTTAAGTGAAATATTAATTTCACTGATATTAGCTAATATGATAAACAAACTCAAAAATAACACTATTATTAGCTTATTTTTAATGTATACAATGTTAAATGGAGTTATATTATCAAGTATATTTTTAATATATACATTAAAATCTATAATAATACTTATTCTATTTATAATAATAAATTTTATTTTAATGAATATAATAGGATTAAAATACAAAAATGATCTTACTAATTTAGGAGAAATATCATCAATGTTATTAATTAACATTGTTATTTCTAATATATTAAATTCCTGGACACAAAATATATATATATCACATTTTATATCATATATAAATGCAATATTGTTTTCATTAATTATGATATGGGATATCCAAAAAATTACAAAATTTAGCAAAAATATTATTTTAACAGAATATAGCTCTTCTTTTATAAAGAACTCTATTCTTTCATCTTTTTCAATATATTTAAATTTATTTAATTTATTTTTAATATTTTTAGAAATATTTGGTAAAAAATTTACATATTTTTTTTATTAAAAAATTAAATAATATTATTTATTTTTTTAAATAAAGAAAAACCTTTTAAAATAACTTTTTTTGCTTCAATTACATTACCCCAACCTTTTATTGTGACTGATTTATTTTTATCTAATAGTTTATAATTTTGAAAAAAAAATAATATTTTATCTAAAATAGAATTATTTACATCACATATATCGTTAATATCATTAAAATCATCAGAAACATTATAATTAGGAACAGTAATTATTTTGTTATCTTCCCCATCCTCATCAAACATTTTAAATATCCCTACAGGTCTAGTATTTACTACAGAAGCAGATAATAAAGAAAAATTTGATATAACTAAGGCATCAATAGCATCTTTATGATTAACATCTAAAGTATTACTGATATAACCATAATCATAAGGATAATAAATACTAGATTTTAAAAATCTATCTACAAATAAAACATTATAAATATTATGCATCTCATATTTTACAAAAGATGAACGAGAAGATATCTCAATAATTACATTAACATCATTAGGAATGTTATTTCCACATGGTACTTTATTAAAATTCATATTTAACTCATATAAAGTTATAAAATTTGTATATAATACAAGTATATCATTATAAAAACATAATTAATTAATTAAAAAATGAATTTATATAAAAAAATAAAAATAAAAAAAAGAACATATATGAAAAATATATGTAAAATTTATTATGAAATACAAAAGAAAATAATATGTGATGTAAAAATACATATTAAATATAATTTAGGTAAAATATTTAAAATTAAAAATAATCAAACAGAAAGCATAGAATATTTAGATCAAGAAATTATTAAAATTATAATATATAAAAACCATCAAATTAGCACTATATATTTAAATAATTTTAATAAAGATACTATTCATAAAAGTATTAATTTTATGATAAATAATATCACATTTTCTAAATATGATAAATATTACATTTTGGGTTTATATAAAAATAATAAAAATAAAAAATCAACGGATCTAGGTTTAATATTTTATAATGAGAACATTTCAAATGATGATTTAATTGAAGTAATGAAAAATATTGAACAAAATAGTTTAAATGTAAATAAAAAATTATTAATTAATGAAAATGTAATATTCAAAAAAACATTAACTGGTAATATTTTATCAATAAACAATAATATATTTAAAGATTATTATTCAAATAAATTTAGTTTAGTAAATAATGTTATCGCACAAGACAAAAAAAAAAAAAATATGGAATATTATTGCGAATATATTAACACTCATAAATTATTTGACTTAATAACAAAATCATATTTTTTAGGAAAAAAAACCGCACAAAAAGCAATATCAAAATTATATTCCAAAAAAATAAAAACTAAAAAATATTTAGTACTATTTAATCAAACAACTTCAGCAAAAATATTTTCCTATTTAGCTAAATCATTAAATGGTTATTATATATATAATAATATTTCTTTCATGAAAAAAAAATTAAATAAACAAATATTACCAAAATGGTTTAATATTATAGAAGATCCTTTTATCTATAAAGGAATAGGTTCTAAACCTTTTGATAATGATGGTTTTGATACCAAAAAATATACTATTATTAAAAAAGGAATATTAAAAACTTGGATAACAGATTTTTATTATGCAAAAAAATTACATATTAATAATACAGTAAATTCTGGTGGAATACATAATTGGATATTTTTAACAAAAAAAAAAAAAATTAATTTAAAAGTAGCTATTAACAAAATTAAACACGGTTTAATAATAGAAGAAATCATAGGTGAAGGATTTAATATAGAAACAGGATACTATTCACTAGGTGTAACAGGATATAAAATTAAAAACAAAAAAATATCCCATTCAATAAACAATATTACTATATCAGGTAATCTTAAATTTTTATTAAAAAATATCATATTTATGTGTGATAATATTAATATTAATTCTAAAATTAGAACAGGATCTATATGTGTACCTAATATTCAAATAGCAAGTGAAATTTAATTAATATTAAAACTTTTAAAATTAAAACTTATTAAGTAAATTATAACAATTTAAGATTTTAAACATATATTTTAAATGTTTAACAATAGATTTTTGACTTTTTCTAATCCATACTCTAGGATCATAAAATTTTTTATTTGGTTTGTCTAAACCTGTTGGATTTCCTAATTGAGATTTTAAATAATTTTTATGCTTTACATAATAATTATGTATACCTTTCCATGATGACCATTGTATATCAGTATCTAAATTAACTTTAATAACACCATAACTTATACATTCTTGAATAATTTCTTTAGGAGTTCCTGATCCACCATGAAACACAAAATTTAAAGGTTTATTTATAGATATAATTTTCCCTAATTTTTTTTGTGAATTATATAATATTTTAGGAACTAATTTTACATTTCCAGATTTATATACTCCATGAGTATTTCCAAAAGAAGCAGCAATATTAAAATACTTACTTATTTTAATTAATTTTCTATAAGTATATATAACATCATTAGGTGTTGTATACAATTTTTTATGAGAAATATTAGTATTATCTAATATATCTTCTTCACCACCAGTACAACCTAATTCTAATTCTAAATTAATATTCAAATTAGACATTTTTTTTAAATATTTTTTACAAATATGTAAATTTTTATTTATATCATAACGAGATATATCTATCATATGTGAACTAAATAAAGATTGTCCATAAGAATTATAATAATCCTTATTTATTTTTAATAAACCATCTATCCATGGTAAAAACTCTTTTGAACAATGATCAGTATGCAATACTACTGGTAATTTATAATATTTGGCTATTTCATGCACATACTTAGCTCCTAAAATAGATCCAGAAATAGCTGATTTTATTTTATTAGTCAAAGAAGAATAATAATTACCCGAAAAAAACATAGATCCAGAAAAAGAAAACTGAATAATAACAATTGTATTATATCTTTTAGCAGCTTCCAAAACAGCATTGATAGAATTAGTATCAATACAATTAATAGCTGCTAAAGCAAAGTTGTGTTTTTTAGCAAAATCAAATATTTTATATAACTCTTTACCCGAAACAACACCTGAATCAAGACCTAAACGTTTAAACATAATTATTAACCAATTATTAAATATTAACAAATTGTTAGTAAAAAAATTATCTATTTTCAAGAAGAGATAAAATTGGAAAAATTTTACCTTCAATAAATTCCATAAAAGCTCCACCACCTGTAGAAATATAAGATATTTTATCAGCTATATCAAATAAATCTATAGCAGCTACCGTATCACCTCCTCCAGCTAATGAAAAGGCACCACTTTTAATAATTGCTTTAGCAATACATTCTGTTCCCCTACGAAAATTAGGAAATTCAAAAACACCTACAGGACCATTCCACAATATAGTTTTAGCTTTTAATAAAATATTTCTAGCTAATTCTATTGTTCTTTCACCAAAATCCATAATTTCTTCGTTATAAGCAATATTATTAATGTCTTTGTTATAAGATAAAGCATTTTTACAAAAACTTAATCCTACTTTACAATCTACTGGTATTAAAATATTTTTATATTTATTAGATAAATATTTTGCTTGTTCTATAAAATTTGGTTCATATAAAGATTTTCCTATATTATTATTAATTGCTATAAAAGTATTAGAAATACCTCCACCTACAATAACATTATCAGCCTTTTTAGCAAAAAATTTTAAAATATTAAACTTAGTGGAAATTTTTGCACCTCCTATAACTACAACCATAGGTTTTAAAGGTTTTTTCATAACAGTGTACAGAGATTTTATTTCAGAATATAATAAAGGACCAATACAAGAAGTAACATAATTAGCTATTCCATAAGTAGAAGCATGTGCACGATGAGCGGTTGCAAATGCATCCATAACAAAAATATCACACATACTAGCATATGTTTTTGAAAGTTTGACACTATTATTGGTTTCACCTTTATTAAAACGCACATTTTCCAATAACACCATTTTTATAGATGTGTCACTTAAAACTGTAGCTATTTTAGAATAATCTGAAAGAAAAACAAAATATGAAGGAGAAAAATATTTTTTCAAATAATTAAATACCGGCAACAAAGATAGTTTAGCATCATAACACCCCTCCTTAGGTCTTCCTAAATGAGAAGCTAAAATAACTTTTGCACCTGCTTTTAATGCATATTCAATAGTAGGTAAACATGCTGTGATTCTATTACATGAAGTAATTACATTATCTTGAATGGGTACATTTAAATCTAATCTAATAAATACTCTTTTATTAAATAAATTTAAATCTTTCATTTTTAATATAGACATACATTTATACCTTTAATTTTCTAAAATAAAAATTTTTATCAATAATTAACCTAATAATAACATTTTAAAATAAAAACTCAAAAATTATCTATTTAATTATTTAAAATAAAATTTTTTATTTAAATACTTTTATTCCATATATTACTAAATTCTAATTTATATTTATTAACTATTTTAGGAGCAAAATTTAAAAATATAGCATTTTCAGCATTATATTTTTGTGCAGATAATGTATAATTATAAGAACCAGTTTCTAAAAAATTATCATCAATGATAATAAACTTATTATGCATAATTTTATATGAAAAATTTCTTTTTAAAGACAAATATATATTATTTCTTTTACGAAAATAATTAAAAATTTTAATAATTTTTGTATTACTATGACATTTACCATCTAGCAAAATATTAACATGTATTTGTTTTTTAACAGCTTTTAATAAAGCGTTTATTATATCAATATCAGTTAAATTATAAGCAGCTAACAATATATTTTTCTTCGCATGAGTTATTTTATAAATTAATATATCTTTAATTTTATTATGAGGAGAAAAAACTACTAAAATTTTTGTACTAAATTTAAAAGAATAACCGTAACTATTTGAGGTAAATACAAAAATTAATAACCATAACCATAACATCTTTAAATAATTAAATTTACTTTGCATAATAATCTTTTTTAAACAAATTTAATCTCTGAAAATAATTGTTTGATCCATAAATTAACCCTTTTATTAGTATATTCAGATTGATTATCTTCATCTATTAATAATCCTACACACTTTTTACTATTTATTAAAATATTAGAAGATATAAATTTATATCCCAAATTTGCCCAATAACCTATAATTTTAACTTTTTTTTGAATCAATACATTATGAAGTATACTAATACCATTACAAAAATATTTACTATAATTTAATTGATTTCCACACCCAAATAAACTTACTACTTTATTTTGAAAACTAATGTTTTTTATTTTAGGTAAAAATTTATTCCAATGATATTGTAATTCACCTTTATACCAAGTAGATGTACCTAAAATTAAAAAATTAAATTTCAAAAAATCATTCGTTCCAGCATCTTTTATATTATATATTTTTACATAATAATTACGTTTTACAATATTTTTATGTATAATATGTGCAACTCTTTCTGTATTTCCTGTACTACTTCCAAAAAAAATACCTATTTTAAACATATATTGATCCTATTATTTACCTCTATTTTAAAATCTAAAAAATATTAGACACATATATTATGATTATATAATAAAAATATATTAAAAAGCTAAAAATACATAAATTATATTTATTTACCTTCTATGAATACTATTAAATATCATACATTATGATGTTTAAATTAATTAAAATTATTATTAACAGAAAAAATTATGCAAATAAATTACCCAAAATTAATTATAAATTTAACAAAAAATTTTATATTTATTTTGTTATGCAAAATAATAGAATGTAAATATATATTACTTAACACAAAAAATTCTGCTATATGGCATATATTACATAATTTATTCATGATAAATCAATTAATAGAGTATCCTTTAATTATTATCACACATATAGTATTTATTTTATATATAATAGATAAAAAAAAAAATAAAATTAAAAATCTTTTGTTTTTGATAAGTGTTCCTTTAATATTATTAAGTATTAAACATATAATTAAAAAAAATATCTTTATACTAAGACCATACAATTTTTTATATTCTAACCAAAAAAACATTATTTTTTTTAATACAAACAAAACATTAACACATTATTCCTTTAATAACTTACATGTACCTATTTGGTTAAAAAAGTGTTGGAAAGAAAAAAATGATTCCTCATTCCCTTCAGGTCATGCTATTTTAATGTTTTTTTGGTTAACAATAATAATAAAACAAAAAAACACTAACTATATATTTTATATAACTAGTATATGTTTATGTATGTTAATAATAATTAACAGAATCATATTCTATCTACATCAAAGTAGAGATATATTAACTAGCTATTTAATAAATAAAATTATTATTTATATAATAAAAAAATATTTTAAAATATCTAAATTTTAAATTTAGAAAAATCATTTGCTATTTGAGTATTACGAAATATATTACGACATTGTTTTAAAATATCAACTAATTCTTTGTTATTATATCTAGCACTAAAATGAGTAATAATTAATTTCTTAACATTAAATTGTTTGGCTATATTAGCAGCTTGTATATTAGTAGAATGACCTCTTTTATTTGCTTTATCCATCATGGTTGCATCTAAAGTAGATTCATGAACTAAGACATCAATATTAAGAAAGATATTTTTTGGTACCTTAAAAGGAGCAGTATCTCCTAATATAATAATATTTTTACCTTTAATAGGACAACCTAAATATTTATTTCCATTAATATATTTACCATTAACAAAAACTTTTTTTCCCATTTTTAATAATTTATATATCGGTCCTGGAAAAATATTATCTTTTACTAATTTTTTTACATTTAAATGACCTATTCTATCTAATATTTCAACACGAAAACCATAACATTCAATGTTATGGTTTAAAAGAAAAGATTTAACTATTATTTTATTATTATTAAAAATTTCACCTTCTTTTATTTCTATAATATTTAAAGGAAAAGAAATAAAAGAATTACTTATTTTTAAAGAATGATAAACAAAAGATTTAATACCTTGCCCACCATAAATAGTTAAAGAATTATTAGAAGAATTCATAGATCTAGTAGTTAATAATCCTGGTAAACCAAAAATATGATCTCCATGCAAATGAGTTATAAATATTTTGCTAATTTTACTTAATTTAATAGAAGTATGTAATATTTGATTTTGAGTAGATTCGCCGCAATCAAATAACCATACATCATAATTAACTAAATTAAAAATTAAAGCTATTCCAGATACATTTCTATTTAAATTAGGTGACCCAGCACCAGTTCCTAAAAATTGAATAAACATTAACTTTGTAATTAATTTTTATAATTTTACATAATTTTATCATAATATAAATTATTTATTTACTAAACAAATAAATTTAGATAATATGTATTATCTATAAATGTATATAATATAATTTCACTAACAATTTTAAAAATAAATTTTGATATGATTAAAAGAATAGGTGTGTTAACAAGTGGTGGAGATTGTTCAGGAATGAACGCGGTTATAAAAAGTATAGTAGATCACAGTATAAAAAACAACATAAAAATATTTGGTATTAAAAATGGATATTTAGGTTTATATCATAAACAAATAACAATTTTAACAAAAAAAAAAGTGTCAGAAATAATAGATAAAGGAGGAACATTTTTAGGAACATCTAGATTTAATAAATTAAAACAACAAAAAACCAGATTAAAAATAATAAAAAATTTAAAAAAAAAAAAAATAGATTTATTAATAGTTATAGGAGGTGAAGGATCATGTAAAGGAGCTAAAAAAATATCTAAAATGTCTTTTCCTTGTATTACATTACCCGCAACAATAGATAACGATATTATTAAAAACGACTTTACTATAGGTTTTTTTACTGCATTAGAAACTATAATAGAAGCTATTAAAAAAATAAAAGATACATCATCTTCACACAAAAGAATATCAATTATAGAAGTTATGGGAAGAAATTGTGGAGATTTAGCGTTATATGCAGGTATATCTACAGGATGTAATATTATAATTAATAAAAAAAAATTATTTATTAAAGAAAAAATAATAAAACAAATAAATATTAATTCATTATGTACTAATTATCAAATAATTATCGTTTCAGAAAATATATGTAATATTTATAATTTAGCAAAATATATAGAAAAAAAAACTAAAATAGAAACTAGAGCAACATCATTAGGTTACATACAAAGAGGAGGTTCTCCTGTTGGTTTTGATAGAATATTAGCATTTAAAATGGGTAAATATGTAATAAAATTAATAAAAAAAAGAATATTAAATAAATCTATAAATTTTAAAAATGGTAAAATATCATTTTATGATATAAATAAAAACTAATATCTTTGAAATTTCCAATGATAAAAAAGAATTTTATTTGTAAAATAATAGAAGAAGATATCAAAAAAAAAAATAAAAAAATTAAAACTAGATTTCCACCTGAACCTAATGGTTATTTACATATAGGTCACGCAAAATCTATATATATAAATTTTAATATCGCAAAAAAATATCATGGTGAATGTAATTTAAGGTTTGATGATACTAACCCACAAAAAGAAAAAAAAATATACATTAAAAAAATTATACAAGATATTAAATGGTTAGGTTACAAACTTACAAATAACAATATAAAGTATGCTTCAAATTATTTTACTTTATATTATAAATATGCAAAACAATTAATAAAAAAAAAATTAGCTTATATAGATCATTTATCTTTACAAAAGATTAAAAAATACAGAGGTACTTTTAATTTAAAAGGAATAAATAGTCCGTTTAGAAATAGAAGTATAAAACAAAATTTATTTTATTTTAAACAAATGAAAAAAGGTGTATATAATGAAGGAGATATATGTTTAAGATTAAAAATTAATATGAAATCTAATAATTTAACTTTAAGAGATCCTATTATTTATAGAATTAAAAAACATCAACATTATAAAACCAAAAAACAATGGTGTATTTATCCAACATATGATTTTGCACACTGTATAGCTGATGCTATAGAAAAAATTACACATTCTATATGTACCTTAGAATTTCAAAATAATAGACCATTATATGAATGGATATTAAAAAATATTAATATTGATCATATTCCTCAACAATATGAATTTGCAAGATTAAATATTACATATACCCTTACTTCTAAAAGAAAAATAAATATACTAATTAAAAACAATGTAGTATCAGGATGGGATGATCCTAGATTACTTACTATATCAGGAATGAGACAAAGAGGATTTACTCCTTCAGTAATTTATAATTTTTGTAAATTAATTGGAGTAAGTAAACAAGAAAGCATAATTGATATTAATATATTAGAAGAATGTTTACGTAAAGAGCTTAACATATCTTCATATAGATTAATGGCAGTATTAAACCCATTAAAAGTAAAAATTATTAATTTAAAAAAATATATTTATAAATATGTCCCTAATCATCCTCACGATATAAAAAAAGGAAAAAGAAAAATAATTTTAACTAATGAAATTTATATAGATAAAAAAGATTTTCAAGAAAATTATAAAAATAATTTTCACGGATTAATATTAAATAAAAAAATAAAACTAAGATATTTAGGTGTTTTAAAATGTTTAAATATAAAAAAAAAATATAACAAAATTATATATATAACTTGTAAATATTATAAATTTGAAAAAAAATATAAAACATTAAACATTATACATTGGGTGTCAAAAAAACATTCTATAAAATCTAAATTTATTATTTTAAATCAACTTTTTTTGAAAAAAAAACCTAATGAAACACATGATATTCTTACTATAATAAATAAAAAATCCTTGATAATTAAAAAAGGATATGTAGAAAAATTTCAAAAAATAAGAATTTTTCAATTTGAAAGAGAAGGTTATTTTAAACTAAACAAAAATCATCAAGATTTAACTTTTAACAGAATAATTTCTTTAAAAAAAAATTTAAACAAAACAAAACAAAAACATGCAAAAAAAAAAATCTAATTCTAGTATATTAAATATTACAAAAATTAAACCATATATTAAAAAAAAAAAAGAAAAATATATGAATCATTTACAAATTAATCACTTTAAAAATATATTAACTGTTTTATATAAAAAATTAACTTCAACTAAAAAGAATTATATAAAAAAAAACAAAGAAAACATCAATTTTGCAGATCCTATAGATAGAATAGTACAAGAGGAAGAATTTACTTTCTCTTTAATAAACAAAAATAGAGAAATAAAATTATTAAATAACATTAAAAAAACAATAAAAAAAATAGAAGAAAATAATTTTGGCTATTGTAAATCATGTGGAATTGAAATAGGTATAAAAAGATTAGAAGCACAACCAACAACCGAATTATGTATTGATTGTAAAATATTATCTGAAATAAAAAATAATGTTAGTTAATTAAAATTTACAAAAATTTTGTTAAAAAAAACAATATTTTAAAAAATATAAATATATTTAATAAAAAAATAAATATTATGTAATAACTCAAAAAAAACATATTCATCAAACATAATATTGTTTTTAATAATTTAATTTTATTTGTTTAGTATGAATAAAGAAACACAAAAATTTAATAATTTCAGACAAAATTTAAATTTTTATTTATATAAAATTTTTTATATCAGTAACTTTAAAAAAAATTTAATATTCTTAGAAATTAAAAAAAAATATAATATTAAAAATATAATTAAAATACTAAAACATGTATTTTTAAATACAAATATTAAAATAATTCATATTATAAAACAACAATATTTTAATACAAAAGAAATAAATGCCATTATATTAATAAAACAAAAAGATGTTAATTTAAACAAAATTAATAAAAAATCTGAAAAATATAGTTTTAATAAAAGTTACATACATATATGTATATATATCAAAAAATACCCGAAGAAAAATATATATACATTTCATATATACATAAATATATATAATGACTGTTTTTTAACTTTTTTTGTAATAATTAATAACTTAATAAAAATATTAAACATAGATTTAAGTGTTATTCAATATAAAGTTCAGGGATATATAAAAAATAAAATAAAACATTACACACAAAGCAATATAGATATACAAAATAACATAGATAAAAAAATACAAAAGAAATATGAATTTTTAAATATCAATATTTATCAAGAAAATATTTTTTTATTAAAAATGATAAAAAGAAAAATAAATTTAAAACACTATTTATCAAACAATGAGTTAAATCAAATTAATTCTCTCCAAAAAAAAGAAATAATTTCTTTTATTTGGAAAGAAATGATTCATACATATTACGGAAAAAACACTATTTAAATAATAGTTTATCTTTTTGTAAGTACCTGATAACTATTATGTGTGACACAAACAGTATGCTCATACTGCGCAGATAAACTACCATCCATAGTCTTTACAGTCCAACCATCTTTCATTGTTTTTGTATAACATTTACCTAGGTTAACCATAGGTTCAACAGTAAACACCATACCAGGTTGTAATAAAAAATCTTTAAAATAAAGTTTTTCTTTTTTAGAAGGAATATAATGTAATACTTGAGGTTCTTCATGAAGTTTTGTGCCTATTCCATGACCACAATAATTTTTCACTATAGAATAACCATGTTTTTCTATGTATTTTTGAATAAATTTACCAATAAAACTTAATTTTATTCCCGGTTTTATTTGTTGTAACACTGAATTTAAACATTTTTTAGTTATGTAACATAAATTTAAAGCTTGTGAAGCTATTTTTCCTACAAAAAACATTCTTGATGTATCTGCATGATAACAATCTTTAATAACAGCAACATCAATATTTAAAATATCCCCTTCTTTTAAAATCTCTTTATTACTAGATATTCCATGACATACTACATCATTAACAGAAATACACACAGATTTAGGAAAACCTTGATAACCTAAAGATGAAGGAAAAGCTTTATGATGATTAATAATTCTTTGATGACATAAATAATTTAATTTTTCAGTGCTAATACCTGGTTTTATATATTTACTAATATAATCTAATATATCACAAGCTATTAAACCAGAAAATCTTATTTTTTTAATATCTTCTGACGATTTTAATATTATCATTTAATGATACCTTTGATATTTAAATGTAAATAAAATTTAATATTTAATTGTTAAATTTATTATAATATATATATATTAAACATAATTAATCAAAAGAGATTTTTAAAATGCAATATTTTAATATTAATGAAATGATAAATGCTAGTATTCATTTTGGACACCAATCTAGATATTGGCATCCTAAGATGAAACCATATATTTATACAAAATATAACAAAATACATATTATCAATTTAGAATTAACAATTAAATTATTTAAAGAATGTTTGAAGGAAATAGTAAAATTATATAAAAACAAAAAAAAAATACTATTCGTTGGGACAAAAAAATCAGCAAGTAAATTAATTAAAGAAACAGCTACTAATTGTAATCAATATTTTATAAATCACCGTTGGTTAGGTGGTATGCTAACTAATTGGAAAACTGTAAAAAAATCTATTAAACATTTTAAAAATATAGAACAAAAAATAAAAGATGGAACATTTAAAAAACTAACAAAAAAAGAATTTCTACAACAAAAAAAGAAATTTGAAAAATTAAATAAAATTTTAGGAGGCATAAAAAACATGGAAGATTTGCCAGATGCTGTATTTGTAATAGATGCAAAACATGAAAAAATAGCTATTAAAGAAGCAAAACAACTCAATATTAAAACATTTGCGATTATAGATACTAACACTAATCCAGAAAATATTAATTACATAATTCCTGGTAATGATGATTCTAATAAATCTATAAAATGGTTTTTAAGCAAAATAGATCATGAAATTAATATTATAAAATCAAAAAAAAAATATGCATAATAAATTATTAGTTAAATTAATAAAAAAATTAAGAAAGAAAACCCAAATTAGTATAAACAAATGTAAGGAAGCTTTAATTATACATAATTATGATTATAAAAAAAGTTTAAAATATCTCAAATATAAATTTACTTCTTTTACAAAAAAACATATTAAAGAAGGTTTTATTTTAAATAAAACGAAAAATAAAAAATCTTGCATGATAATTATTAAATGTGAAAGTGATTTTGTAGCTCAAAACATCTATATAACTAATTTTGCAAAACAAATATTAAAATATAGTTTTATGAAAAAAAAGATTTCTTTTAAATTAATAAATAAAAAATTTGATCACCAAGCAAAACAATTATCTACAAAATTAAGTGAATATATCAAAATAAGTAATTTTTGTTGTTTAGAAGGAAATTATGTAACAAATTATTTACATAATAATAACAAAATAGGAACAATAATAAAAGCTAAAAAAATAAATAAAAACAAAAAAATTAACATTAAAAAAATAAAAAAAGTTGCTATGCATATTACAGCTTTAAATCCTTTATTTAAAGATAGTAAAGATGTTTCTGTATCTTATAAAAAAAAAATCAGAGATAATATGTATTTATTACATAATACTCAAACTAAAAATTTTATAGAAAAAAAAATTAAAGAAAAAATTAACAAAAAAATATTAACTCACCAAATTTTTATTTTTGATAATAAAAAATTAATAAAAGATTATTTTAAAGAAAATAATTTTATTATTACTAAATTTTACAGATTTCAAATACATAATTAATTTTATATAACAATCTAAACAAGTAAATTATATTTTAATATGGTAAACTAAAGAAATATATTTAAAATCTAGGAGGTATGGTCGAGTGGTTTAAGGCAACGGTCTTGAAAATCGTAAACGTAAATACGTTCGAGAGTTCGAATCTCTCTACCTCCGTAATTTATACAAAAAACATGAATAATTATAAATTAGAATATTTAATTAACAAATATTTACAATCTAATTTTGTTAAAGATAATACTATTAATGGTTTACAAATTGAAGGCAAAAAAAAAATTAAAATTATTACTACAGGCGTAAGTATTAATAAAAAATTAATAAAAAAATCTATAGCATATAAAACAGATGCTATTATTACACATCATGGTTTGTTTTGGAAAAAAAAAATATCTCCTATTGTAGGTATAACAAAAAAAAGAATAAAAGAAATATTATTACATAATATAAATCTATATTCTTGGCATATTCCTTTAGATATACATCCAAAAATAGGAAATAATATAAAATTATCTAATTTCTTTAATATAAAAAACATTATAAATTTACCTACTCAAAAATTTCCAGTATTAATAGGTTATATTAAAAAACAGTCTTTTAACAATTTTTATAAAAGCAAAATTAAAAATCACATTAAAAATATCTTTTGTTTAAAAAATAAAACTGAAATTTATAAAATTGGAATATGTAGTGGAGCAGGATGT
Organism: Candidatus Stammera capleta; assembly: GCA_036689325.1. Classification (GTDB taxonomy): domain Bacteria; phylum Pseudomonadota; class Gammaproteobacteria; order Enterobacterales; family Enterobacteriaceae; genus Stammera; species Stammera capleta_Y. The sequence continues at coordinate 230,562 of CP144793.1, forward strand.
ATCTTTTTAGAAAAAACTATATTAAATTATAATATAGACACATATATAACAGGAGAAATAAATGAAAATACATTTAATCTTATTAAAGAATATAAAATAAATTATTTCTCTATAGGACATTATTATTCAGAAATATTAGGTATAAAAAGTTTAGGAAAATGGATTAAAAATTTTCTTCATATAAAAACAAAATTTATAAATATTAATAATCCTTTTTAAATCAATAAAAATTACAAAATAGATTTTAAATAAATTACAATGTTTTCTAAAAATTTTTGAGATATTGATCTTTTATCCCAATCTTGTAAATTTAATAATTTAGAATTAGCAATATATTTTTTATTAATTAAAGAAAGCTTTCTATTTACACTTAAGCTTTTAATAATAAAAGCAATTTCAAAATTTAATAATATACTTCTTATATCAAAATTAATAGTTCCTAGAACACTAATATTATTATCAATAACAATAGATTTACTGTGTAAAAAATTTTCTTTATATAAATAAACTTTAATATTAGATAATAAAAGTTCCCTAAAAAAAAAACGATTAGCCCAATATATTAAAAAACAATCATTATTTTCAGGTATAATAATGTTGATATTCAAACCATTTTGTGCTCTATGACATAATATCTTAAGTAAACATTGACTAGGAATAAAATAAGGTGTGGTAATAACTAAATTTTTTTTTGCTAACAAAATTAATTTTATTAAAGAACTATGAATAAATTTTTTAGATAAACCTGGACTAGAAGTTATTACTTGTACAAAATTAATCTTTTTTCTATTATTTTTTTTACAAGAATTAAATTTTTTTACATTAATATTTTTAGTTATATTTAACCCTGTTTCTAATTCCCAATCACTAAAAAATATTGTTTTTATAATTTCCACTAAAAAAAAACTTTTTATTCTAATCATTATATCTATCCATTTACCTATATTATGTGTTTTTTTAAAATGATTAGCATTAATTAAATTCATACTACCTGTATAAACTATATTATTATCTATTAATATAACTTTTTTATGTTGCCTTAAATCTATTCTTTTTAAAAAATTTTTTAAATTTTTAAAATTTCTATATTCTATAATATCTATACCTTCTTGTAACATAATTTTATGCCATAAAGTATTAAAAAAATTAATACTACCTATAGAATCTAAAATTATTTTACAATTTACATTTCTGTGAGAAGCATCAATTAATGATAATGCTATTTTGTCTATTAAATAACAAGGTTCCCAGATATAAAATATCATATATATTTCTTGCGTAGCACAATAAATATCTTGTAATAATTGTAAAATAAATTTTTTATTATTAGTATATAAAATATATTTATTGAAATAAATAGTAGGAAAATAATTTTTATTAACTATATATAAAATATTCCTTATTTTTTTTTTTTTAAAAAAAACTTTATATATGTTAATCTTTTAATATTTTTCCACCATATATAATAACATTTTTGTTTATAAAAAAATTTTTTTTTATTTATTACATAAAACAAATATGTTATATAATTATTTAAACAAAAACCTATAATTAAAAAAAAAAATAAAATTTTATTAATAAAATTCAAATCAAATACTCCACAAAAAATAATTCCTAAAGTAATGTTTATTTTGTTAAATTTATTGTTTATAAAAATATTTAAAATTTTATAATTAACAACATAATAATTAATATTATTAAAATTATTTCAATAATTTTAAATATTTGTTTTTTAAAAAATATTATATAATAAAAATTACTTTATTTGAACAAAAAACATAATATAATGAAAAAAAAAATTAAAAAGTTAAGAAAAAAAATAAAAAAATTTGCATATTATTATTATAATCTAAATACAAGTAAAATAACTGACGAAAAATATGATTTTTTAGTTAAAAAATTAAAAAAACTAGAAAAAAAATACCCTAAATTAAAAAAAAAAATTAATCTTTATAAGTATTTATCAAAAAATTTTAAAATAAAAAAACACAGCTTACCAATGTTATCTATTAAAAATACTTATTCAATTAATGAAGTATATAAATATATAAAAAAAATTAAACAAAAATATAAAGAAAAAAATTTTTGCTGTGAATTAAAAATAGATGGAATAGCTGTAAGTTTAATATATAAAAACAATTATCTCATAAAAGCTTTAACTAGAGGTAACACTATACAAGGAGAAGATATAACAAAAAATATTATAAATATATTAGATATACCTATAATCATAAAATATAAAAAAATATTTAATTATTTAGAGATAAGAGGAGAAATATATATTTCTAAAAAAAATTTTCAAAAAATAAATAAATTAAATTTAATAAATAATAAAAAATGTTTTTCTAACTCCCGTAACTTAGTTTCTGGAACAATAAGACAACTCAATACTGAATGTGTCAGAACACGTAATCTTTCATTTTTTGCTTATGATATTATATACAATAAATATAATAGATTAATTAAAAAAACTCATCTTGAGTGTTTAAATAAAATAAAAGAAATAGGTTTTCCTATTGAAGAAAACACAAAAATATTAAACAATATTGAAGATATAAAAAATTTTTATAAAAAAATAATCAAAAAAAGAAAAAAAATAAAATTTGAAATAGATGGAATAATTATAAAAATTAACAACAGAATTATTCAAAACAATTTTATTAACACAAAATATATAAAATGGGCTATAGCTTATAAATTTCCTACACAAAAAAAATCAACTTTTTTGAAAGAAATAAAATATAAAATAGGTAGAACTGGTATCATTACACCAATAGGTATAATAAAAACAATAAATATTGGTGGAGTAAATATAAAACATGTAAATTTATATAATTTAAAATATATAAAAAAACTTTCTCTTTCCATAGAAGATAAAATATTAATTGAAAGAGCAGGTGATGTAATACCTAAAATCAACAAAATATTAAAAAAATCAAAAAACAGCAAAATATCAATTCCTGTAAAATGTCCTTCTTGTGGTAACAAAATTAATTTTGATCATATTCCAAAATGTACATCTAATTTAATATGCTTAGAACAAATCAAAAAAAATATTATCAATACTGTTTCAAAAAATGGATTAAATATTACATATTTAGGACCCAAAATAATTAAAAAACTTTTCTCACAAAATTATATTAAAAATATAACAGATTTATTCTTTTTAAAACAAAAAAATATACACAAAATATTAGGTATTAAAAAAAAATTAAGTAAAAAAATATTACTTTCAATAGAAAAATCTAAAAAAATTAAATTAACTAATTTTATTTATTCTTTATCTATTCCAGGTATAGGTATTAATACTGCAAAAAAAATAAGTAAAAAATATAAAACATTAAACAATTTTTTAGACATAAATTTAAAAAATCTTAAACAATTCAAAATATTAAGTCATAAAAAATCTAACTCTATTTTAGAATACTTAAATAACAAAAATAATATTAATTTAATTAAAAAACTAATTAAAATATTAAATATAAATTAATATGTTTTTTTTAGTTTTGATTTAACAAATTTAATTGAACAAATTATACGACTAGTAACTTTATTTTTTTGTAAAAACAATATAATAATATTTAAACTTAAATTTTTTTCTTTTCCTATTAAAAAAAATCTTAAAACTTGAAATATTTTTGCATAACCTAAAAAAAAGTAATTTCTTAAACATAAATTAATCACTAAAGTAATATTAGATTTATTCCAAGACATTTCTTTGGAAATATGTTTTAAAAAAAATTGTAATAAATTATAAATTTGATAAGAAATATAATCATGATTAACTTTAGTAAACTTTATTTTTTTATCTACAAATAAGTCACAATAATTAACAATATCAATTAAAGAATCAGTTCTTTGTGCGAAAAATGATATTATTTCAGAAATATTATTTATTTTTGCAAAAAAAATTTTTCTTTTAAAAAAAAATGGTTTTAAATAATATAATAATCTTTTATAAGATATAGAAGATAAATGACATTTATTGATCCATTTAATTTTTTTATTATTTAAACAACATGAGGATTTTCTTACTTTTTCAAGACTAAATAAACATTTCATTTCATTTAAAGAAAAAAGCTCTTTATCTCGATAAGACCAACCTAAACGTACTATATAATTTAAAACAGATTCAGGTAAAAAACCAGATTTAATATATCTTTTTAAATTAAAATTTTTACTTCTTTTAGACATTTTTTCTTTATTTACATTTAATATCATAGGTAAATGAGCATATAAAGGAACTTTTAAATTTAAACTATCTAAAATTTTTATTTGTTTAGGAGTGTTATTTAAATGATCATTTCCCCTAATTATATGACTAACACACATATCATAATCATCTAAAGAAACACAAAAATTATAAGTAGGTATACCATTAGAACGTCTAATAATAAAATCATCTATCTTATTATTAGAAATAATTATTTTTCCATAAACAATATCATAAAAAATAAAAACACTTTTATCTATAATATTTTTAAATCTTACTATATAATTTTTTTTTTTATAAGAAAAACATTTATCTCTACAAAAACCATCATACAAAAAATCTTTTTTTTTTGTTAAACATATATTACGTACAAACTCTAATCTTTCTCGTGAACAAAAACATTTATAAGCTAAACCTTTATTTAACATAGTATTTATTATATCCTGATAAAAATCATATCTATCAGATTGATAATAAGGTTGATCATCCCAATATAATCCTAACCATTCTAAAACATACAAAATATGTTTTACATATTTTTTGTTAGATCGATTTATATCTGTATCTTCAATTCTTAGTATAAATTTACCATTATACTTTCTAGCATATAACCAAGAATATAATGCAGTACGAATACTACCTATATGTAAATATCCAGTTGGACTAGGTGCAAATCTAGTTATAATATTCATAATAATCTCTATAAATTAAAATTGTTATTTTTTTTTAAAAATATAATAATAATTAATATTAATTATATTAACTAATAATCATTTTAAAATGCAAAAATATATTAGAAATTTTTCTATTATTGCTCATATAGATCATGGAAAATCTACGTTATCAAAAAAAATTATTCAAATATGTACTAAAAAAAAAATAAACAATAAAGAAAGTATAATAGATTCTATGGATCTTGAAAAAGAAAAAGGAATTACTATAAAATCACATAGTGTAAATTTAAAATTTAAATACAAAAAAAAAATATATCATTTAAATTTAATAGATACACCAGGACATACAGATTTTTCTTTTGAAGTTTTTAGATCATTACATGCTTGTGAAGGAGCTTTATTATTAATTGATGCTACAAAAGGTATACAAGCACAAACTTTAGCTAATTTTTATGTTGCTAAAAAATTAAATTTAGAAATTATTCCAATAATAAATAAAATAGATATTTCTTATGTAAATACTAAAAGTATAGAAACACAAATTATTGATATTTTAAAATATAAAAAAAAACAAATATTTTATTGTTCAGCAAAAACAGGAAAAGGTATAAAAAAAATTATAAAAAACATTATTCATAAAATTAAACCTCCTGTAGGGTATATAAATAAACCTCTACAGGCTATAATAATAGATTCATATTTTAATAATTATATAGGAACTGTTTTTTTTATAAAAATTATAAATGGCTTCTTAAAAAAAAATAATAAAATTAAAATTTCTAACAATAAACATATTTTTAATATAGAATATATATTTTTAAAAAAACCTAAAAAAATAATAACTGATATACTACTATGTGGAGAAATAGGTTGGATAGTATGTAAAACTAAAAAAACTAATTATCGCTTTATAGGTGAAATAATAACATCTAATAAAAACAAAGAATTTAAAAAACAAATTAAATTTAAACAACAAACACCTCAAATTTATGTAAGTATTTATCCTTTAAATAACACAAATTTTTATTATTTTAAAAAATCATTAGAGAAATTAATACTAAATGATCCATCTATACAAATAAAACCAGAACAATCCACTTTATTAGGATATGGATTTAGATGTGGTTTTTTAGGATTATTACATATTGAAATAACTAAAGAAAGATTATTAAGAGAATATAACTTAGATATATTGATTACCCCACCTAATGTTGTTTATAAAATAAAAAACAAAAAAAATAAGATTTTATATATAAGTAATCCTGAAAAAATACCTAATAAACACGAAATTAAAAAAATAAAAGAACCAATAGCAATATGTAATATTATTTGTCCTCATCAATACATAGGTAAAATTATCTCTATGTGTAATCAAAAAAGAGGAATACAAAAAGATTTAATATTCTTTAAAAACTACGTATTACTTAAATATGAAATACCAATATCAGAAATTATAACTAATTTTAGTGATACATTAAAATGTATTTCTAATGGATACGCTTCATTTAATTATGTATTTTTAAAGTTTAAAACAACTAATATTTTTATATTAGAAGTTTTAATAAACTACAAAAAAATTAAACAATTAACCACATTAATACACCAAAATAACATTAAAAAATATAGTGAAAATTTAATTAAAACATTAAAAAATAATATAAATAAACATCAATTTAATATTGTTATTCAAATAGTTTGTAATAACAAAATAATTAAAAGTATTAATATAAAATCGTTCAGAAAAAATGTCATATCTAAATGTTATGGAGGAGATGTTTCAAGAAAAAAAAAATTACTTTATAAACAAAAAAAGGGTAAACAAAAAATGAAAAAATTTGGTAATGTATCTTTAAATAAAGATATTTTTTTTAAAATAATAAAATTAAATAAATAATATGTTAAATAATTTTGATTGTTTATTAATAATAAGTACTTTTTTAAGTGGAATTATCTTTGTTTATAATAAATTTATAACAAAAATGTTTTTACAAAAAAAAAACAAAAATAACTCATTATTAAAAAATTTAGAAGATTTATTTATATTTTTGTTATGTTTATTAATATTTAGATCATTTTTATATGAACCATTTAAAATACCTTCTTCTTCTATGATGCCAACTCTTTTAATAGGAGATCATATATTAGTAGAAAAATTTTCTTATAATATAAGAAATCCATTTACAAACAAAATTATCTTTTATACTAAATCACCTAATTATGGAGATGTTGTTGTATTTCAATATCCTAAAAATCATAAAATAAACTATATTAAAAGAATTATAGGCTTACCAAAAGATAAAATTATATATAATACAAAAACCAAAAAAATAAAAATTTTTCAATTCTGTGAAAAAAAAAAACAAACATACTTTTGTAAAAAAAAAATACCAATTTTTTATTCCAAAATCAAAAAAAGTAATTTCGCTGAAGAAATAATTTATAAAAATAATATATTTGAAGAAAAAATTCATAATTTAAATGATTATAAAAACATAAATTTTTCTAATTTAATTTTATTAACAGAAAGAACAGAAAATTTAAATCACAAACAACATAACATATTATTATCTAATTTTCCTTCACAAGAAAAAAATAACTTTGAAAAAACATGGATAGTACCACAAAATATGTATTTCGTCATGGGAGATTACAGAGATAATAGTGAAGATAGTAGATATTGGGGTTTTTTACACAAAAATTTACTTATAGGTAAAGCAATATATATTTTTCTAAATATACAACAAAAAGATAATTTTATACCTATAATAACATTGAATAGAATTGGAAAGATTAATTAATAATAATAACAATTATTATGATCGATATTAAAAAATTACAAAAAAAACTTAAATATAAATTTAAAAATATAAAAATATTATATTTATCCTTAACTCACAGAAGTTATAGTGATAAACATAATGAAAGATTAGAATTTTTAGGTGATTCTATATTAAATTTTGTTATTACAAAAAAAATTTTTACTTTTTTAAAATTTAAAACTGAAGGATATATGACAAGAATAAGATCTAATTTAGTAAATGGTAAAAATTTACTTAAAATTGCAAAAAACTTAAAACTAAATAAATATATATTTTTAGGTCAAGGAGAAATAAAAATGAAAGGACAATACAAAAAATCTATTTTATCAAATACTGTAGAAGCATTAATTGGTGGAATATTTGTGGATAGCAATAATATTGCTATTATAGAAAATATAATTAATAAACTTTTTTTTAAGAAAAAAACTAAACTTTGTTTACAACAAAATAAAAAAGATTTTAAAACTATATTACAAGAATATTTACAAAAATTTAAATTACAATTACCTAAATACTTTGTAATTAAAAAAGAAGGTAAAGATCACGAAAAAATATTTACTGTTTGTTGTAAAATACAAATATTTAGTTTAAAAAAATTAGCTAAAGGTACAGGTAATAATAAAAAAAAAGCTGAACAAATAGCTGCTAAAAAAATTTTATTAAAACTAAAAGTAATTTAAAAATGATACAAGAACAAATAATTGTTATCCCAATAATAGGTAAAACAAATGTAGGAAAATCTACTTTATTTAATAGATTGATTAAAAAAAACATATCTATTACTTCAAAAAAAAAAAACACTACACAACAAAAAATTATTGGAATAGATACAGATACTACAAATAAAAAACAATATATATATATAGATACACCAGGTTTTTGTACAACATTAAACTTTCATAAAAATATAAAAAAAAATATTTATTCTTTTAAAAAATATTTTAATAATATCAAAATTAATCTAATATTTCTAGTTTTAGAAAATCATATGGATTTTTATAACATTAACTTAATTAAAAAATTAGAAAAACTAAAAATAGAAATATTAATATTTATTAACAAAATAGATAAAATTAAAAATAAATTATTTTTATTACCTTATATTGAAAAATTAATAAAAAATAATAAATATATACGTACAATAATACCTACTTCTAACAAAGAAAAATTAGATATCGAAAAAATTAAAAAACATTATATTGATAAATTTTTAATAAAAAAAAATTTTTTCTTTAAAAAACAACAAAAAACAAACTGTAGTAATAATTTTATTATTAAAGAAAAAATAAGAGAAAAAATATTTAGATTTACTGGTGATGAGATACCTTATCTTTTAGACATATCTATAATAAAAATTGTATATAAAAAAAATATTATAAAAATATTTTGTAGAATTTTAACTTTTAAAAAACAACATATTAAAATAATAATTGGTAAAAATGGTCAAAAAATAAACAAAATTATTAAATTATCTCAAATAGATATTAAAAAATTCTTTCATAAAGAAGTAAAAATTCATTTTTACATTAAAATGTTTAAAGATTAAAATATATTCATATATTCCATTATATTAAATAACCAAAAATAAAAATAAAACCTATTTATCCAAGTAACTATTGGAATAGATTCAATTTTAGATAAATATTTTATTATTTTCATAAGATATGATTCACATAGACATGATGAGATGTTTTTCTGTTTTTTTATAAATAAAATTTTATTTAATAAATAATTTATATCTGATACATTATTAACTTTCATATTAATATTATTAATACAGTTAAATATAATATTTTTAATAATTTTAATATAGATCATAATTATTTTATTATTGTTTGATATCCATATAACCTCCTTTTTATCTTTTAACAAATATATAATAAAGTTTATATAATTAACAATTTTAACATTGTATTCAATACACAATTTAATTTCATTCATAAAAAAATTATAAAAATGTATTTCTTGATTAAAATTTATGTAAAAATTAAATAAATCATTTAAATTTTTATGTAAAACAAAAAAATAATAATCTATATTATTTAAAAAAATTTTTTTAAGAAAAAATATATCTTTTATATATTTTAAATAATTTTTCAGAACAAGAATTATTTTTCTACGAAACAAAACAATATTCCATTCTGGATATAATAAATATATTCCACCAAATAAAATAAAAAAACTTATAAAATTATCCATTAATCTTAAAAATAAGAATCTTTCTGTATCAGAAAACGATATTTGTAAGTTACAAATATTAACTAATATAAAACTTAAAGTGGAAATATTATAAAACAATCTTAAAAAAAAATGACTAAAAAACATAAAGAAAAACAAAAAGAATAAAGCATACTTTTTAAAAAACAAACATCTACTAATAATTATAGATAATAACACTCCTCCAATTGTACCTAATAACCTATTTATTAAACGTATTTTAGTATTTATAAAATTATTTTGATACATTAAAACAATAGTTACAAAAATCCAATAAAAACGATTATTTACACCTAAGTATTTGGTAAAACAAAAAACCATTAAAAATAAGACTAAATATTTAATAAGCAAAAAACTACTAAAAATATTAAATTTAAAAAAATCCTGTAATATTTTAGTTAAATTAATTTTATGATTTTTTTTATTTAAAAATTTCTCCTTATAATTATAAAAATTTTTATCTAATAATAGAATATCAATTTCATGTATACACTTAATATACAAATAAATAATTTTATTCTGCTTTTTACTATAATTAATTTTTTTAAAAAAAAACAAGTGATCTTTATTACATGTAGAAAAAATAATTTTTTCAGCAATACAATTTATTTTACAAATAGAATTATTTATATTAACAAAAAAATCATGAGCATCAACATGAATAAATAATTTATTTTTTATTCTTATAAAATTATAAAAACTAATAATAATATTTCTATATATAATTAAAGCTTTTTTAAATAAATGAATTAGTTTAAGATTATTTTCACTATTTTCATCCAAAACTAATATTTGTTCATGACATTTTATAAATAAATCCATCACTTTTTTTTGAGCATATAATAATGAAAATAAATCTATATTATGTTGAGGATAAAATGAAACTTTTAATAAATTAAAAGATGTTTTATAAAATAACGCAATTTCTTTATATAAACAACTAAGATTATATTTTACAAATTTATTTCTACAAAAACAAAACCATATTCTATTAGACACTACGTACCATAAAATATTTAAAATATAAAACAAAATTAAGTATGAAAATTTATATTTATTAATTAAATTTAAAGTAAATATTAAAGACAATAGAGAACTAAGAAAAAGCTTTCTATAATAAGCAGAAATCTCATTTAAAATACTAAAAAACATTAAAGTAAATATTATTATAATATATAAAGAAATATTATAAGAAACGAATATCTTTATAACACATAAATTTATCAAAAAAAGTAAACTTTCAATAAAAACTCTTCTAAAAAAAAATATATGATCTATATCTAAAACAGTGATATAACCACATATTGGAATAAATAAAAAAAATAATCCACAATAATGTTTGTTAGTATAATAACAAATAATTATAGGAATAAAAGACAATAATGTTTGTCTTAAAGAAAAATAAAAATCAAAATAAAAACATTGATACCACATTCTTTTCTAATAATTTTAAAATTTTAAAATGCAAATAAATTGGACAAATATTATAAATAACGAAAAAAAAAAACAATACTTTATAAAAATACAAAAATTTTTACATCAAGAAAAAAAAAAAAATAAAATTATCTATCCTCCTAACAAATTTATATTTCATTGTTTTAAATTAACAAAATTTTCAAAAATAAAGATAGTAATTGTAGGACAAGATCCTTATTATAAAAAAGGACAAGCACATGGATTAGCATTTTCTGTTCCAAAGTATATAAAAAATATTCCTCCTTCAGTTAAAAATATATATAAAGAAATAAAATATGAATTTCCAAATTTTATAATACCTAATCATGGTTGTTTAACTAATTGGGCTAAACAAGGTATACTATTATTAAATACAATTTTAACTGTTGAAGCAGACAAACCTTGTTCTCATAAAAATATAGGTTGGGAAATATTTACAAACAATATTATTAATTATATTAATAAATATCTTAATAACATAATATTTATTTTGTGGGGTTATTATGCACAAAAAAAAATATTACTAATAAATAATAAAAAACATTTAATATTAAAATCAGCTCATCCTTCACCTTTATCAGTTAAAAATTTTTGGAAATGTAACCATTTTAAGAAAGCAAATAATTACTTAACAAAAAAAAATAAAAAAATTATTATATGGTAATTTAAATATATTTAAAATATATTACATCCTATATACTTTTTAAAAATTAATAAATTTCTTTGTGCTTTTTTGTTAGCTTTCAATAAGCCTTGTTTTAATATGTTTTGTAAAAGTGTTTTATTTTGACGAAAAAACAAATATTTTTTTTTAAATAAAAACAAAAAACTATTTATTTCTTTAGCAACAACTTTCTTAAATTGGTTATAGTTAAAACCAATAAATTGTTTTTCTAAGTTAACAATAGGAATGTTTGTAACACCTGACAATATATTCAATAAATTAGAAATACCTGGTTTCTTTGACTTATCATATAAAATTTTAGGTGGTTTATCAGAATCAGTTAAAGTATTTTTTATTTTAAAATTTACAGATTCAACAGAATCTGATATTAAAATATAATTATTTTTATTAATATCAGATTTAGACATTTTTATTTCAGGATTTAATAAAGACATTACTTTTGAATAATTAGATAAAAGATAATTAGGAATATTAAAAATTTTCCTGTTTTTTAATTTATTTACATATCGTGCTATATCTTGTACTAATTCTATATGTTGAATTTGATCGAAACCTATCGGGACATAATGTGCTTGATATAATAAAATATCAGAAGCCATTAAAATAGGATAAGTATATAAACCTAAATTAGGTTTTTTAAAAGTATTTGATTTTAAATATTGTTTATATTGAATCATCTTATTTAAATTGCTCATAGACACTAAACAATTTAAAAACCAATATAATTCAGTATGAGCAGATACTGTAGATTGTAAAAAAATAACACATTTATTATAATCTACACCAACTGATAAAATTATAGATAACACATCAAAAATATTATCTCGTAATGAACAACTATTTGGACATCCTTTAGTAAAATAGTGTAAATCTGCAATACAAAAAAAACATTGAAAATTATTTTGTAATATCACCCATTGTTTCAATACACCCAAATAATGCCCAATAGTTAACTTTCCAGTAGGTTGAATACCACTAAAAACAATTTTTTTATTCATCATACATGATTAATAATATATTTAGTTTCATTTAATACTAATCTTTTTTTAATACATTATCTGAATTTAATAATCTCTTTAAATTTAAACTTGCTAAATCTTTTTGATTCAAAATATTAGTTTTATTAATTAATTTTTTTTTTTTTTGATGATAACAATATCCTGTACCTGATGGTATTAAACGTCCCACAATAACATTTTCTTTTAAACCTCGTAATTCATCCGTTTTACTTGTCACAGCAGCTTCGGTTAAAACACGTGTAGTTTCTTGAAAAGAAGCAGCTGATATAAAAGATTCTGTTGCTAAAGAAGATTTTGTAATACCTAACAAATTACGTTCATAAACAATAGTTTTTTTTTTCTTAGATAATAAATCTTTATTTATTATCCTTACTCTAGAAATATCAACTTCTTCCCCTGATAAAAAACTAGAATCTCCAGAATCAATAATAGTAACTCTACGTAACATTTGTTTTACTATAACTTCAATATGTTTATCATTTATTTTCACTCCTTGTAATTTATAAACGTTTTGTACCTCATCAACAATATATTTAGTTACTTCTTTAATACCACGTAATCTTAATATATCATAAGCAGATTCAATTCCATCAGAAATAAGATCTCCTTTTTTAATAAATTCCCTCTCAAAAACATTTAATCTCTTCCATTTAGGAATCATTTCTTCATAAACGTGTTTATTATCTTTAGAAGTAATAATTAAACGACGCTTACCTTTAGTTTCTTTACCAAAACTTACAACACCACTTATTTTAGCTAAAATAGCAATATCTTTAGGTTGACGTACTTCAAATAAATCAGCTACTCTAGGTAATCCCCCAGTAATATCTTTAGTACCACCATACTCTTGAGGTACTCTAGCTAAAATATCACCAGATTTTACAAAAGTATTGTTTTTCAATTGTATTATAGTTTTAACGGGTAAAAAATATTGCACAGGAATATTAGTGCCTGGAAACATAATACTATTTTTATTAATATCCACTATTTTAATAGCAGGTCTTAATAATTTTTTTTTATTTATAGTTTTATTACATTCTATTTGATCTAAAATTAATATAGAAGTTAATCCAGTTAATTCATCTTTTTGTTTGATAATGTTTTGTCCTTCATTCATATCTATAAAATTAATATATCCATCTACTTCAGTAATAATAGGTATAACATGCGGATCCCATTTAGCAACTACTTCATTTTTTTTTACTAAATCATTACTATATTTTGTTATAAAAGAACCATAAGGTAATTTATAATTTTCTTTAACTATACCTGTTTTGCTAATAACTCTAAGTTCTGCATTTCTAGATAACACTATTAATTTATTTTTACTATTTTTTATAAACTTTAAATTATATAATTTTATAATCCCACTATTTTTAACTTTTATTCTAGATTTTGTAATAACTCTAGAAGCAGTACCTCCAATATGAAAAGTTCTCATAGTTAATTGAGTACCAGGTTCTCCTATAGATTGTGCAGCAATAATACCTATCGCTTCACCTTGGTTTATTAAATGTCCTCGTGCTAAATCTTTTCCATAACACAAAGAACATACACCAAAATTAGTTTCACATGTTACAACAGATCTAACTTTTATTGAATATATGTTTAATTTTTTTAAAATATTACAATGATACTTTTCAAGCAAAGTATTCTTTTTTATGAGACAATGTGTAGATAAATGAGGATCATAAATATTCTGTGCTATAACTCTACCTAAAACACGATCCGATAAAGATTCTTTTATATAACTATCCTCAATAATTGAAGAAATCACAATACTATCTTTAGTTTGACAATCATGTTCAATAATGACTAAATCTTGTGCTACATCTACTAAACGACGTGTTAAATAACCAGAATTAGCTGTTTTTAAAGCTGTATCAGCTAAACCTTTTCTAGCTCCATGTGTAGATATAAAATATTGCAACACATTTAAACCTTCTCTAAAATTAGAAGTTATAGGTGTTTCTATAATAGATCCATTAGGTTTAGTCATTAAACCTCTCATACCACATAGTTGTCTCATTTGAGCTAAAGAACCTCTAGCACCTGAATCTACCATCATAAAAATACTATTAAAAGAACTTTGTTTATGTATAATTCCCTTTATATTAATTAACTCAATAGATAAATTATACATCATAGAACGTACTATTCTTTCGTTTGCGTTAACCCATATATCAATAACTCTATTATACTTTTCACCTAAAGTTACTAAACCAGATTGATATTGTTCTTGAATTTCAGTAACTTCATTTTCAGATTCCTTTATTATATCAACTTTATCATTAGGAATAATCATATCATTAATACTAACAGATAAACCAGAGACAGTAGCATACTTAAAACCAGTATACATCAAATTATCTGCAAAAATAATAGTATCATCTAACCCTAACACATCATAACACACACTAATTATATGAGAAATATTTTTTTTATCTAAAACTTTATTGACTAACTTAAAAGATAAGCCTTTAGGAAAAATTCGCCACAATATTGCTCTACCAATCGTAGTTTCTACTACACTAGTTTTTTGATCAAAAACATTATTTTTTATATCTTTAATATATTCAACAACTTTAAATTTAATCTTTGTATGTAAAGTAACTAACTTATTTTTATATACATATTCAGCTTCATTAGTATCACAAATTAACATTCCTTCACCTAAAGCATTTAACCTTACACAAGTCATATAATACAAACCTAAAATCATATCTTGTGAAGGAACTATAATAGGATCACCACTAGCAGGAGATAAAATATTATTTGTAGATAACATTAATATTCTAGCTTCTAATTGTGCTTCTAAAGTAAGAGGAATATGTACAGCCATTTGATCACCATCAAAATCAGCATTATAAGCCGTACATACTAAAGGATGTAATTGTATAGCTTTTCCTTCTACTAACACAGGTTCAAAAGCTTGTATACCTAAACGATGTAATGTTGGTGCTCTATTTAAAAGAATAGGATGTTGTTTTATAACATCATTTAAAACATCCCATACTATAGGATCTTCTTTTTCTACTATTTTTTTAGCTGCTTTAATAGTACTAGCTATTCCTTTACTTTCTAATTTACTATAAACAAAAGGTTTAAACAATTCTAAAGCCATTTTTTTAGGTAAACCACATTGATTTAAAGATAAATATGGTCCTACTGTAATAACAGATCGTCCTGAATAATCTACTCTTTTTCCTAATAAATTTTGTCTAAATCTACCTTGCTTCCCTTTAATCATATCTGAAAGAGACTTTAAAGGTCTTTTGTTAGAACCTACAATTGCAAAACCTCTGCGACCATTATCTAACAATGCATCTACAGATTCTTGTAACATCCTTTTTTCATTTCTAATAATTATTTCAGGAGCACATAAATCTAATAACCTTTTGAGTCTATTATTACGATTAATAACTCTACGATATAAATCATTTAAATCAGATGTAGCAAATCTACCTCCATCTAAAGGAACTAAAGGCCTTAATTCTGGAGGTAAAATAGGTAATACATTTAAAATCATCCATTCAGGTTTATTTTGAGAATTAAGAAAAGATTCTATTAATTTTATTCTTTTAGTGATCTTTTTTTTTTGTATTTTTGAAGTAACTTTGTATAAAATATTATATAATTTTTTATATTCTGCTTTTAGATTAATATTTTTTAATAAATCTTGAATAGCTTCTGCACCCATTTTAACAGTAAAAATATTTCCAAAATCTTTTAATGCTTTTAAATATTGTTCTTCAGTTAAAATTTGGTATAAATCTAACTTAGAAAAACCAGGATCAGTAACAATATACGATTCAAAATATAATACTTTCTCAATATCTTTTAAAGATAAATTTAATAACAAACCTATTCTCGAAGGTAAAGATCTTAAAAACCAAATATGAGCTACTGGTGAAGCTAATTCAATATGTCCCATTCTTTCCCTTCTAACTTTAGTTTTTGTTACTTCTACCCCACACTTTTCACAAATTATACCTTTATGTTTTAATCTTTTATACTTACCACATAAACATTCATAATCCTTAATAGGACCAAATATACGAGCACAAAATAAACCTTCTCTTTCAGGTTTAAAAGTACGATAATTAATGGTTTCAGGTTTTTTTACTTCCCCATAAGACCAAGATCTAATAATATCAGGAGAAGCTAAAGATATTCTTATAATATTAAAATTATCTTTAAAATTATTAATTTCTAAAAAATTATTAAAATTATTCACAAATTTAATCCCAACTAAATATATTAAAACTATTATTAACTTTGTTTATATTAATAAAAATATTATCAAACACTTTATTCTAATTCAATATTTATACCAAGAGAACAAATTTCTTTTATTAAAACATTAAAAGATTCAGGCATTCCTGGTTCTATTTTATAATTACCACTAATTATATTTTTATACATTTTAATACGACCACTAACATCATCTGATTTTACAGTTAACATTTCTTGCAAAGTATAAGCAGCTCCATATGCTTCTAAAGCCCAAACTTCCATTTCACCAAATCTTTGACCACCAAATTGAGATCTTCCACCCAAAGGTTGTTGTGTCACTAAACTATAAGAACCTGTTGATCTTGCATGTATTTTATCATCAATTAAATGATTTAATTTCATCAAATAAATATAACCAACAGTAATGGGTCTTTCGTATTTATCTCCAGTTAAACCATCATATAAAAACATTTGCCCATTTGAAGAAATATCTACAATATTAAATAACTCCTTTATATCTTTTTCTTTTACCCCATCAAAAATAGGTGTAGCAATAGGAAAACCATTAGATAACATATGTATTATAGTTAATAATGTATTGTCTTTTAATTTACTAATATCTTGTTTAAAACATCCTAAATTATAAATTTTTTGCACAAATTTCTTAATTTTTTTTAAGCTAACATTTGAATTTAATAAAAATTTAATCTTATCACCTAATAATTTAGCAGCCAAACCTAAATGAGCTTCAAAAATTTGTCCAATATTCATTCTAGAAGGTACACCTAAAGGATTTAGAATAACATCTATAGGTACACCATGATCATCATACGGCATATCTTCAATAGCACATATCTTGGAAATTACTCCTTTATTTCCATGTCTACCTGCTACTTTGTCTCCAACTTGTAATTGACGTTTTACTGCTAAATAAACTTTAACAATTTTTAGTATTCCTGGAGCTAATTCATTACCATATAATAATTTTTTTTTTAAATTTTTTATCTTTCTCTTAATTTTTTTTTTTGAATTTAAAAAATTTCTTTTTAATAATTTAAATTGTTTATTAAAAGAAGCATCACTAATATTTAATGTTAGTAGCTTTTTACAAGATAAATTCTTTTCCATAGAAATATTATTCTTTAATAATAAATCTTGAACATCTAAAATAAAACAATGTTCTATTAATTTTAATTCTTTGTCTATTTGGTTTTTAAACAATTCATTCTCTAACTTTTTAATCCTTAAAGTTTTTTTATCTTTTAATAAACTGTCTCTTTTAAATATTTTAATATCTATAACAGTACCAGAAACACCATGAGGTACTTTTAAAGAAGAATCTTTAACTTCAGATGCTTTTTCTCCAAAAATAGCACGTAGTAACTTTTCCTCTGGAGTTAATTGTGTTTCTCCTTTAGGAGTTATTTTTCCTACTAATATATCACCACCAGTAACTTCAGCCCCCACATAAATAATACCATTTTCATCTAATTTAGATAACATACATTCACTAATATTAGGAATGTCCGCAGTAATTTCCTCTACTCCCAATTTAGTATCTCGTGCTATACATAATAATTCTTGAATATTAATACTTGTAAATATATCTTCATTAACAAGACGTTCAGAAACTAAAATAGAGTCCTCAAAATTATAACCATTCCAAGACATAAAAGCTACTCTAACATTTCGTCCTAAAGATAGTTCCCCTAAATCAGTAGATGAATTATCAGCGATAATATCATGTTTTTCAACATATTCATGTAAACTCACACAAGGTTTTTGATTAATACAAGTGTTTTGATTAGATTTAAAAAATTTTAATAAATTATAATTATCTATTTTTCTAACATAATTATCTTTATCTATATATTCAATAATAATTTTAGAAGAATCAACATATTTAACTATACCACTATGTTTAGCAATAACAGTAACTCCTGAATCTTTTGCAACAATATACTCTACTCCTGTTCCTACTAAAGGTTTTTCAGCTACTAATAAAGGTACTGCTTGACGTTGCATATTAGCACCCATAAGAGCCCTATTAGCATCATTGTGTTCTAAAAAAGGAATTAACGATACACCAATAGAAACTATTTGTTGGGGAGAAATATCCATATAATTAATATAAGAAACATTAAAAAGACTAAATTCTTCTTTATAACGACAAATTATAAAATCATCTTCAAAACAATTTTCTTTATTTAACTTAGTGTCTGCAGGTGCAATAATATAATCACCTTCTTCTATAGCAGATAAATAACGTATTTTATTACTTACTTGTTTATTTTTTACTATTCTATAAGGAGTTTCCAAGAAACCATAATCATTTACTCTTGCAAATATAGATAAAGAATTAATTAAACCTATATTAGGACCTTCAGGAGTTTCTATAGGACACATTTTACCATAATGAGTAGCATGAACATCTCTAACTTCAAACCCTGCTCTTTCACGTGTTAAACCACCTGGTCCTAAAACAGATATCCTACGTTTATGAGTAATTTCAGATAACGGATTATTTTGATCCATAAACTGAGATAATTGACTTGAACAAAAAAAATCTTTAATTATAGCAGATAAAGGCTTAGCATTAATCAAATCTTGAGGAAATAAATCTTTAACCTCTCCTAAAGAAAAACGTTCTTTAATGGTTTTTTCTATTCTTACTAAACCAATTCTAAATTGATTTTCCACCATTTCTCCTACTGAACGAATTCTTCTATTCCCTAAATGATCAATATCATCTACCACACCTTTGCCATTTTTAATATCTATTAATTTTTTTAAAGTATCTACAATATCTTTACTTTGTAAAAACATAGAACCAGAATTACTCTTTCGTCCTAAAGATCTATTAATTTTCATACGTCCTATAAAAGAAAGATCATATTTATTACCTTTAAAAAACAAATTATCAAATAAATTTTTTGCTACTTCTATTGTAGGTGGTTCACCAGGTCTCAGCATACGATATATTTCCATAATAGCATTTTCATAATTAACTATATTATCTATACGCAAAGTATTAACAATATATGGACCATTATTTAATTCATTTATATGCAAAACCTTAATTTTGCTAAAACCTAAATCATTAATTTTATTTATAATATTAATGTTTAACACAGAATTAGCATAAAAAATTATTTTTTTACTTTTTTTATCTCTATAATTAACACCTAATATTTTACCATCAAGATAACTAAAAGGTACTTCCATAAAGTTTACTTTATATTTATTTAGTTTTTTTACACACTTCATTGTAACTCTTTTCCCTTTTTGTAAAAAAATTTTATCTTGATATTTTATATCAAAATCTAAAATTTCTCCCTGTAATCTATGTGGTATCAAATACATATATAATTTTTTATTAACAAATTTAAAAGTAGTAAATTCAAAAAATAATTTTAATATTTCTTCTACAGAAAACTTTAAAGCTTTTAAAATTACAGTAGCAGGTAATTTACGTTTACGATCTATACGCATATACAGATAATCTTTTAAATCAAATTCAAAATCTAACCAAGAACCTCTATAAGGAATTATCCTAGCACTATATAAAATTTTTCCTGAAGAATAAGATTTACCTTTATCACTATCAAAAAAAACTCCGGGACTACGATGTAATTGAGAAACAACAACTCTTTCTGTACCATTAACAACAAATGTTCCTTTTTTAGTCATTAAAGGAATATCACCCATATAAACTTCTTGTTCTCTTACAGATTGAATATTCTTATTTTGAAATAAAGAATTTTTTTTATAAATAATTAAACGTAATTTTACCTTTAAATAAGCAAAATATGTTAAGCCATTTATATGACATTCTAACTCATTAAAAAAAGATTTCTTTAATTTATAAGATAAATATTGTATTTCCACATTATGATTATAATTCTTAATAGGAAAAATAGATTTAAAAGCTAAATTTAATCCTGATTCTTTATTACCATTATTACAAAGAAAATTCTTGTAAGAACAAATTTGTATTGACAAAAGATATGGAATTTTAAAAATCTTAGAGACTTTACTATATATTTTTCGTATATATTTTTTTTTTACACAAGTGTGAAACATAAAGTATTAAACCAAATTTAAATATAATATTAGTACAAATAATTTATTTTACTTCTATCTGAGCTCCATTTTCTTCTAAAGATTTTTTAATGTTTTGTAAATCTTGTTGATTAATATCTTTTTTTATTAATACAGGACAAGATTCAACTAAATCTTTAGATTCTTTTAAACCTAAATTTAAATAACTACGAATAATTTTAATAATTGCTATTTTATTATTTCCAATAGATTTTAAATATAAGTCAAATTCTTCTTTTTCTTTTTTTTCTTTAATATTTTGAGAAATATTTAAGTTTTGATAATTAGATTGTGTTATTCCAAATTTTTTTTCTATATCATTTATTAATTCAATAATTTCTATTAATGACATAGAAGATATTGTTTCTAAAATATCTTCTTTTGTAATTTTCATATAAAACCTATAAATATTTATAATTTTTGTTCTTTAATAATATTTAATAAATTTAACAATCTTAAAATTGATAAATTTTTAATTAAAAAAATAAAATAAAACATAGCTTGCGTAATATCAGAAAATATTACAAGTTTTTTATTAACTTTATCTGAAGTTAATTTTTTATTAATATAAATAGCTTTTAAAAATAATTTATCTTTATATTTCTGTAAGTAATGATCTACTAATTTAAAAATAGTATAATCTTTTTTAGAACAAACTATCATAGTAGTTTGAAAAAAAAATTTTTTCAAAATATCTATGTTAATTTTTTTAAATATTATTTTAAATAAATTATTACGAGTTACAAAAATAAAAAAATTTTTTTTAAAAAAATCTCTACGAAAATAATTTATTTCATTACTACTAATTTTTTTAAAACTTAACAAAATAATTATTAAATGTTTTTTAATAGTATTTTGTGCTTTTAAAACAATTTCCTCTTTTTTTTGAAATTTTAAAATCATAAATAAATACTCTGTAAAATTAAAATTAAATTAACAAAATTACATTACATAACTTTTACCCATAGTACTAGAAAAAACAATTTTTTTTATGAAAACATCATTTCTAACACTTACAGGTTTATTAGAAAAAATAGATTTTATTAAAGCACTAAAATTCTCTAATAAATAATTCACAGAAAAATTAACTTTTCCAATAGTTGAATGTATGATACCAAATTTATCAGTTTTATATATAATTTTTTTATCAAGAAAATCTTTTATGCTTTCTTGTAAAAAATTAGTAATTGTACCTAATTTTAAATTAGGCATTAAATTTTTAGGACCTAAAATTTGTCCAATAGAAGTAAATAATCTAATGTCTTCTGGAGTTGTAATAAGTACATCAAAATTTATAAAACCTTTTTTAATTTTATTTATTAAATCTTCTCCACCAACAACAAAAGCACCAGATTTATAGCAAATATCATAATTTTTTTCTGAAGTCAACACAGCAATCTTTCTTTGCCTACCTACACCATTAGGTAATAAAACACTTCCTTGTAAATTATATTCCAATTTATTACGATTGATTAAAAATAAATTTATAGCAACATCTATAGATTCAATAAATTTTCTTTTTGATTCTTGTTTTATAACTTTAAATATATCTAATATTTTTTGTTTATTTAAAAAACTAGTTGTTTTAATAATCATCATAATTAACTATAATTAATCTTTTCTTTTTACCAAAATACCCATAGAATATGCTGTACCTTTTATACATTTAGATATAGATTTTAAAGTATATCCGGTCATATCAGGTAATTTAATTTTAGCAATTTCTAATAATTCTAACTCACTAACATCACCAATAATGTTATGTTTAGGTTTGCTAGAACCTTTTGTTAATAATAATTTTTTTTTTAATAATACAGAAACAGGAGGTGTTTTTGTAATAAAAGTAAAGCTTTTATCAGCATAAACACTAATAATCACTGGAATAGGAATACCTTTTTCCAAAGATTTAGTTTTTTTGTTAAATAAATTACAAAACTCCATAATATTTAAACCTTTTTGTCCTAAAGCAGGACCAACAGGAGGACTAGGATTAGCCATACCTGATAATACTTGTAATTTGATATAAGAAACAATATTTTTTTTAGACATTTATTAACAATAATTATATATTTAATTTTTTTACTAACCTTTTTCTACTTGAGAAAAATCTAATTCCACAGGAGCTGATCGTCCAAATATAGAAACAGATACTTTTAACCTACTTTTATCATAATCTACTTCCTCAACAATACCATTAAAATCTGAAAATGGACCACTATTTACTCTTATTAATTCACCAGGTTCAAATAATATTTTAGGTTTTGGTTTACCATCAATTTGCTGTAATTTATTTTTAATAATTTCTACTTCCTCATTATGAATAGGATAAGGATTTTTAGATTTATCACCAAGAAAACCCATAATTTTAGGAATACTACGTACCAAATACCAATTTTTTTCATTCATAACCATATTTATTAAAAAATAACCTGGAAAAAATTTTCTATCACTTTTTCTACGTATACCACCCTTTATCTCTACTACCTCTTCTGTTGGTATTAATATATCACCAAAATCATGAAATAAATTATATAATTTTATATGATTTTTTAATAATTTTACTGCTTTATTTTCAAAACTAGAAAATACCTGTACAATATACCAACATTTTTCCCTTTTAAAATTAAACACTTTAACCTCTTTTAATTATATTAGACATAACAGTTAATATAATTTTATCAAAAAAATATATTAATAAAGAATATAAAAAACTTAAAATTAAAATTAAAAATGTACTTTTAATAACATCTTGCAATGATGGCCAAGCAACTTTAATAAGCTCTAATCTGGTTTTGTTAAAAAACAAAATTATTTTTTTACCAACAAAAGTTTGTTTAAATAAATAAGAAATAATGAAAAATATTAATATATTAAATATTAATTTTAAATACATAAATTTACTTACTATATAAATATTAGTTATTATAAACATATAAAATAAAAAAAATATTATATAGTATATCAATTTTGTATTATTAAATAACAAATTCATAATATTATTATTTTAGTATATACTTTTTATATAAAGAATTAAAGTTTTTATCAAAAGAAATAAAATCAATTATTTTAACTTCTAATTTTAGTAAAATATTAAATTTTAAAAAAACTTTTTCAATAATTAATTTAACTAATAAATACACATCTTCAGGTAATGCGTTACCTTTATTTATAATAATTAAAGGTTGTTTTTCATAAACACAAGCATCACCTATACAAAAATTCTTTAAACTACATCTTTCAATTAAAGAAGCAGCAAAAATTTTATATTTTAAATGTTTTATTTTAATATAAGCAACATTTTTTTCTTTTATTTTATCAAAAATTTTAAAATTTACATTACTATTTAATAAAAATATAGGATTCTGAAAAAAACTTCCCAAATTTCCAAATTTATTAATATTAGGAATTTTACTTAACCTAATTTTATAAAGAGCATAATATATATCTTCTATCTTTATTTTATTATTAGAAACACAAAATCTTTTAGATAAATCTGGATATAGCAAATAAGGTTTCCATTGCTTATTTATTCGTA
The DNA here is from genome assembly GCA_036689325.1 of Candidatus Stammera capleta. GTDB lineage: Bacteria > Pseudomonadota > Gammaproteobacteria > Enterobacterales > Enterobacteriaceae > Stammera > Stammera capleta_Y. The sequence goes on from CP144793.1 coordinate 255,516, forward strand.
AACCTACTTTTAAAACAATAAAATTATTATAATTAAATTTTTTTAAAAAACTATCACGATAGTTAAAAAAGATTTTTTTTTTTAATAAATAAAATATCTTTCCTGTAAAAACATTTAATATTTTTAAATAATATAAAAAACGAGATATTTCTAATCCATAAGCTCCTATATTATTTACAACAGCAGAACCAATCAAACCAGGAATAAAAGATAAATTTTCTAAACCATTTATTCCATGATAAATAGTGAAATCTACAACTTTAGCCCACTTTTCTCCGGAACCTATATGTAAAAACCAAAAATTAATATTTTGGGTTACTTTAATTCCCTTAATATTATTAATTATTACAATGCCTTCAAAATTATTTAAAAAAAATATATTACTTCCTTCTCCAATTAAAATAGTAGGAATTTTTTTTTTATGATTTAAATAAAACGTTTGTTTGATATGTTTAAAATTACTCAATTTTAAAATTTTATTACAAGATATGTTTAAACGTAAAGTATTAAAATATTTGAGAGAATTATAAATATACATAATTTAAATATATTTTCGATAAAAAAAATTCTTGTAAGAATTCCATTTTTTTAAATGTAGACATAGAATTATGAGTAAAACCTAAAACATGTAAAACACCATGAATTAAAACACAACAAAAATAATAAAAATAATTAATCTTGTTAAATTTAGATTTTTTAAAAACCATTTGAGGAGCAATATATATATCACCTAAAGGTAACTCTAAAATTTTTTTAAATTTATAAGATAAATAACTAAACGACAAAATATCAGTAAATTCAAATTTATATCTAAATTTAGAATTTAAAAACAACATATAATCTTTATTTGTTAAAATAATGTTTATTCTCTTTCTAATATTAAAAAAAATATATACTCTCCATAAACATAAATAAAAAAAATATCTTCTAGGCAAAAAAACACAATCATTACAATTAAAATATATCTTTAATAAATGCTTGTTAAACATATCTAATATTTACTAAAATTATATGCTTTAACAATATCTGCCACTATTGAAGAACGTATTACATCTTTAAGAGTAAAAAAAGTAAAACCAATATTTTTAACTTTTTTTAATAAATCCAAAGCATTTTGTAAACCAGACAATGTTTGTTTAGGTAAATCAACCTGAGTAACATCACCATTTATAACAACTTTTGTATTAAAACCTAATCTTGTTAAAAACATTTTCATTTGTCCTATAGTAGTATTTTGAGCTTCATCTAAAATAATAAACGCATCATTAAATGTTCTACCTCTCATATAAGCTAAAGGAACAACTTCTATGATATGATTTAATATATAATTTTTATTATAATTTGTACCTAATATTTCAAATAAAACATCATATATAGGAGATAAATAAGGATCAGTTTTATCATTAAAATTACCTGGTAAAAAACCTAATTTTTCACCTGCTTCTACAATTGGACGAGCTAATATAATTTTATATATTTTTTTTTTTTTTAATAGATCTACAGCAACAGCGGTAGCTAAATATGTTTTACCAGTACCTGAAACACCAACACCAAAAGTAATAATTTCTCTATAAATATTTTTAATATATAAAAGTTGATTTTTTGTTTTAGGTTTGATAATACCTCTTTTAGTTCTTAAAGAAAAAGTAAAATATGATTTTTTATTACACATTATTTGTTATGAAATTACCTCTCCATATAAACAATTATTTTCAAATTTATTAATATTAACATTAATAATATTACCTAACATATTAGATGTTCTAGGTATCTGTAAATAAACTATTTTACCATTAAAAGTACGTCCAAAAAGAAAATTTTTATTTCTTTTAGAATACCCTTCTACCAAAACACTTTGAGTAGTATGTAATAACTTTCTACTCCAAAAATAATAATTGTTTTTTAATAATTTTTGTATTTTATATAAACGATTTTTTTTTTCTAAAATATCAACTTTATCTTTTTTAATATTTAAAGCTGCTGTGCCAGGTCTAGGTGAATAAATAAAAGCATAACCATTATCAAATTTTATATCATTAATTAATTTTAAAGTTAAATTAAAATCACTATCTTTTTCTCCAGGAAAACCTATAATAAAATCAGAACTAAATAACATTTTAGGTCTAACTTCTAATAAATTAAAAATTATTTTTTTATAATCTTCAATTGAATATTGTCTACCCATTAATTTTAATATTTTATTAGAACCACTTTGTACTGGAAGATGTAAAGTATCAACAATTTTAGGTAATCTTTTATATGCATCAATCACATCTTTAGTAAAATTATTAGGATGACTTGAAATAAAACTAATTCTTTGAATACTATCTATTTCAGAAATCAAATGTAATAAAAAAGAAAAATTACATTTTTTACCATTTTTAAATATACCATCATAAGCATTCACATTATGTCCCAACAATTTTATTTCCTTTACCCCAATTTTAGACAAATTACATATTTCTAAAATAATATCTTCTGGATTTCTACTTACTTCTCGTCCTCTAGTATAAGGTACTATACAATAAGAACAGAATTTATTACATCCTTCCATAATAGGAACATAACTCAAAGATTTCTTATGTTGTGAATTATAATAAAAATATTTTTTTTGATTAAATTGTTTTAAATCTATAACCTTACATTTATTAATTTCATATCCTTTTAATAAATTACAAATATTATCTATACTTTTAGGGGTAAAAATTATGTCAACTACATTTTTAAACAAAAAAAGATTACTTTTTTCTTGTACCGCTACACATCCACCTACTGCAACAATTAATTTTTTTTTACATTTAATTTGCTTTATACGACCTAACATATCATATAATTTCTTTTGCGTTTTATATCTTACAGAACAAGTATTTAATATAATTAAATCAGCTTCATATAAAGAAGATGTCATAATGTATTCTTTTGTTTCTTTTAAATGAGAAGTTATTCTATCTGAATCATATTCATTTATTTGACATCCCCAAGTTTTTATATATAATTTTTTAATCATAAATTTATACCTAATAATAGAATTAATATATAAATTATATATAATAATTAAATAGCTACGACAGGATTTGAACCTGTGTCCTCAGCGTTATGAATGCTGTGCTATAACCAACTAAGCTACGTAGCTAATTGTTTACTAATAACAGGGGTACCAGGATTTGAACCTGGGATGTCGGGATCAAAACCCGATGCCTTACCACTTGGCTATACCCCAACAATACGGAAGACGAGACTTGAACTCGTAAACTATAAAAGTACTAGAATCTAACTCTAGTGCGTTTACCAATTTCGCCACTTCCGCAAAATATTTAACAATAATAAATTATGCTTTCAAAAAACAAGATAGTCAATGCATTTTTAAATAAAAAATATGTTTAAAAAAAATTTATCCAAAATTATACAAAATTGTATATTAATACTAAAAAAATATAAAACATATTGTGGACATGGTTTTAAAAATTATTATGAAGAAGTAATGTACACTATATCACAAATTTTAAAACTTAAAACTACAAAATATATTAAGTATAAAAAAATATATATAAAAAAAAATACATTAAATAAAATATATAAAATTATAAAAAAAAGAGCAAAGAAAAAAATTCCATTAGGTTATTTGTTTAAAAAAATAACTTTTTGTAATAAAATGTTTTACTTAAACAAATATGTTATGATTCCAAGAACACCTATCGGATATATAATACAAAAAAAAATTAAATTACTTAAAAAAAAAAATGAAATATTAGATTTATGTACTGGAAGTGGATGCATAGCTATAATATACTCTTATTACTATCCTAATACTAAAATATATGCTTCAGATATTTCTCAAAAAGCATTACAAATAGCTCATAAAAATATTATCTATCATAAAAAAAAAAATATTACCTTAATTAAATCTGATTTATTTAAAAATATACGAAATAAAAAATTTGATTTAATTATAAGTAATCCTCCTTACATAAATATAAAAGATAAAAATTTTTTACCTAAAGAATACCAATATGAACCATATATCTCTTTATACGCTAGAAATCAAGGTATAAAAATAATAACCACTATAATTCAACAATCTTATAATTACTTGAAAAATGATGGATATTTAATTTGTGAAGTAGGACATCAAAAAAATAAAATAATAAAAATATTTAAAAAAATATCTTTTAAATGGATTAAAGTTAATAATAAAAAAACAGAGATATTTTACATAAACAAAAAACAACTAAAAAAATTTTATATTAAACAAACGACTAAAATTATGTAAATAAATATTAATTAAATTTAATAAAGTTATATTTTTTATATCTGCAATATTTTGTATTATATTTAAAATTCTAGCAGGATGATTAATTAATCCCCTAAAAGGTTCAGGACTTAAATAAGGTGAATCTGTTTCTATTAATAATCTATCTAGAGGAACATATTGTATAACTTTTCGAAGCAATAAATTATTTTTAAAAGTTATTAATCCAGAAATAGATATAAATAATCCTAAATCTAAAAAATTACTTAAAAATTTTTTTTTTGTATAACTAAAACAATGCACTAAACCACCAAAATATGATATATCAAACTGCTTTAAAATATCTAAAGTTTCATAATATGCATTCCTAGAATGAATAATAATAGGTTTTTTTACTTGTTTTGCAATACTTAAATGATAGATAAAATTATCTATTTGTTTATCTTTAAATAAAACATTTACCTTATTCTTAAAATCTAAACCTGTTTCTCCTAAAGCAACAACCTTTTTATATAAAGAAAATTTTTTCAAAAAACTTCTATTCTTAACTTTTAAACAATACAAAGGATGTATACCACAAGTAAAACCTATATGAGGTATACCACTAAACATATAAAAATTTTTAATAAAATTTTCTATACTAACTGCAATCACTAATATATATTTTATATAATTTTTTTGACAATAAAAAAGATATTGATAAATATCTTTAAAATATTTACCAAAAAATAATCTATCTAAATGACAATGAGTATCTATTATAAACATTTGATTATTTACATGTAGAATATTGGTGTAAAACAAAGGATATATTGTTTATTAATAAATTTTTATTTAAATTAGGTGTTAATAAAATTTCTCTTTGATAAATAATTATTTTTTTTATTATTATATATATATTTTTAAATAAAAATTTTTTATATAAACATTTTAATAACAACAAATGATCTATATTAACAATAGAATCTTTGTTATTAAAATGTAAATTAACTAAATCCATAAATAAAATTAATAACCAATTAAATTTTAAATAAAAATTATTATAAATAAGTTTTTGAATTTTATCTAAATTACTAAACAAAGAAAAAGAAATTTTGTTTAAAAAAGATAATCTTTTTTTCCATAAATATTTTATAAAATTTAAACTCAAAAATGGAGAATTATTATTTAAACGAATAACAGACAATATATTATCATTATTTAATGAAAAATTAAAATTTTTAAGCCAAGTAAAAACAACTCTTTCACTAGGATTAAATAATTTAAAAAAAAAAGATCTACTTAATAAAGTAAGTGGAATATCTACATTATCAAAACAAGTAAATATAAATATAATCTTATAAGAAAACTCTTCCATTGTTTTTAACAAAGAATTAAAAGTAGTTTTAGTTAAAAAATTTGTATAAGAAAAATATACTATTTTAAAACTACTTAAATAAGCTCTTTCATATAATTTGTTTTTAATCAATATAAAATCGTTTATACAAATATTTTTATTTTCACATTTTATGAAATAAAAATCCGGATGTTGATGAAGATTTAATAACTTACAATTTATACAAATATTACAAAAAAAATTATCTGTCACAAAATTACACATTAGCCATTTGACTAAATTAAAAACTAAAAAATCAACATTTAAATCAACTGAATAACTAATAATTAAATTAAATTTAAAAATTTTTAAATTTAATTGACAAGAAACAATTTTATTATATAATTCATATAACCATGGATAAGATATAATTTTTTTTTCACAATTTTCTAATTTTTTTAACATTTCATGTTTATAAAAAACAAAACTTTTTAATAAATTAATATTATAAATATAATATTATAAACATAGAAAAAATAATACTATTGTTAACCACAAAATAAAAATTTTTTCAAAAAATAAATATTATAAATATAACATATACATAAAATTTGTTATAATAATAATTTTTCAACTAAACTAAATCAACTTAAATAAAGAGTATATATGTTAGTAACAAAAAAAGCACCTAATTTTATTGCAGACGCAGTCTCACCATCTAATAAAATCATAAAAAATTTTAATTTCGAAGAAAATATTCAAAAGAAAAAAACCTTACTATTTTTTTGGCCTTTAGATTTTACTTTTGTTTGTCCTTCAGAATTAATAGCATTTAACAATAAACAACAAGAATTTGAAAAAAGAAATATCAAATTAATAGGAGTATCTATAGATTCTATTTATGCACATATGGCTTGGAAAAACACTACTCCAGAAAAAGGTGGTATAGGACAAGTAAAATTTATTATGGTTTCAGATATAAATAAAGAAATACAAAAATTATATCATGTAGAACATCCAGAATTAAATATTGCTTTAAGAGCAACTTTTTTAATAGACAAAACAGGTATAATAAGATATCAATCAATAAATGATTTACCTTTAGGTAGAAATATCAATGAAATAATAAGAATTATAGATGCTTTAGATCATCACGAAAAAAACGGCGAAGTATGTCCTGCACAATGGAATATTCATAAAAAAGCAATTAAACCCAGTCATAAAGGAGTAAAAAAATATTTTAAATATAATATTAAAGATTTAAAATAAAAAATCATAAAGCATCTAATATTTAAATTATAAATAAACATAATATGCTAATTAAGCAATCATATTTAACAATAATTTTTTTATCAATATTTATAATAATATTTTATATTACTATAATTTATCCTCAACAACAAAAAAAAAAACACTACATAAAAATGATTAAATCATTAAAAATTAATGATAAAATTATAGTAAATGGAATAGTAGGTACAATTATAAAATTCATAAATAAAGATTAACTAATAATATTAGTTAATAATAATTGTAAAATTACAATCAAAAAAAAATATATTAAAGAAGTAATATAAAGTAATAAGTAATTCTTACAAAGGTAAGAATTACTTATTTTATTTTTTTTTCAATATAAAAGACATGTTTTCTAATAATAGGATCATATTTTTTTATTTTTAATAACTTATTATTTTTTTTGCTTTTTGTAGAAGTATAAAAAAAATGAGTATTAGCTGAAGAAACTAATTTAATTTTAAATCTATTATTTTTTGCCATAATTTATTTTGTAAAAATTAGTTTTTTATTAAAACCACCGTTTTTATCTATTATTTTCATAGCTTTACAACTTATTTTTAATCGTATAAATTTTTTTTCTTTTGATAACCAAATACGACGCTTATGTAAATTAGGAAAAAATTTTCTTTTTGTAGATTTCATCGAATTAGATCTACTTTGTCCAAATAAAGTTTTTTTTTGAGTAACCACACATATTTTAGTCATAAAACATTTACTTTTTAAAATTTATTGTTAATTCGATTTGTTTACACATAATTTAATTTTATTAACTATCATGGATATATTACACATTCTATTATTAAAATATTTTAAGAAACCATGTAAAAAAACTATATTATATAACTCTATAATATTAGAATATTTAATATATACATCTTTAAAAATAATAACTTCAATAACACCAGTACTATCATCTATATTTAAAACACATATTTTGTTGTTTTTTTTAGTAGAAAAAATTTTAATAGATACTATTATACCCAATAAACATACTTTTTTATAACATATATTTCTATCATATAAAAATTTTATATGAAAAATATCTACTCTTCTTTTAATATGTAAATTATTCTTAATATATAAAGATATAGGGTGATTGGTTATATATAAACCCAATACTTCTCGTTCTTTGTTTAATTGATCATGTAAAGACCATTTTGATTTAGAATTATTCATTTTTAAAATTATATTTTGATAAATATAATTATTTAAATCAAAAATACTTAATTGTTTTGAATAAGATAAATTATTCCTATGTTTAGCTAAACATATAATTTCATTTAAATTATCAAATAAAATAGAACGACAAACTCCAAAAATATCGAAACAACCAGATAAAATTAATTTTTCTAAAACTAATTTATTAATAATTTTAGAATAAGTTAAAATACAAAAATCTATAAAATTATTAAATTTTTTATATTTATTTCTAATATTAAGAATATGGTTAACACAACTTTTTCCTAAACCTTTTATTGCACCCATACCATAAACAATATTGTTTTGATTATTCACTTCAAAATAATAAACACTAACATTAATATTAAGGGGTATGATCTTTATATTATTTTTTTTTACTTCACTTAATAGTAAAACTATTTTTTTAATATTATCTATATCTGTATTAATATAAGAAGATATAAATTCAGAGAAATAATTTGCTTTTAACCATAAAGTTTGATAAGCAAGATAAGCATAGGCTACAGAATGTGATTTATTAAAACCATAATAAGAAAATTTTTGCATAAGAGTAAAAATTTTTAAAGCAATACTTTTACTTATATTTAATAACGTTGATTTTTTCACAAAAAGATCACGATGAAATTTCATTTCATTATGTTTTTTTTTACTAATTGCAATTCTTAACATATCAGCAGAACTTAAACTATAATTAGCTAAAGTTCTTGCTATTTCCATTACTTGTTCTTGATACAAAATAATACCATAAGTAGGTTTTAAAATAGGAATTAACAATGGATGTTCACAATTAATATCAGGATAATATATAGGTTCATAACCATTCTTACGATGAATAAAATTATCTACCATACCAGATTGTAAGGGTCCAGGTCTAAATAAAGCTAATAAAGCCACTATATCTTGAAAACAACTAGGCTTTAAACGTTTAATTAAATCCTTCATACCTCTGGACTCTAATTGAAATACTGCATTAGTTGCTGCACACTTTAATAATTTAAAACTTTTTTTGTTATACAAAGTAATGTTATTAATATTAATTTTCTTTTTATTTAATTTTTTTCTTTTATTGTTAATCATAGTTAACGCATTACTTATAGTTGTCAAAGTACGCAAACCTAAAAGATCAAATTTTATCAAACCAATAAATCCAATATCGTCTTTATCATATTGAGTAATTAATTTTTTAGTATTATTATCATAAAAAGTAGGACAAAAATGATTTATTTTTTTAAAAGATATTACAATTCCTCCGGCATGTTTACTTAATCCTTTAATTAAACCCTCCAAATAAAAACAAACATCTATTAAATGTTTAACATTAAAATCATAATGATATAAATCTAATAATTTTTTTTCATTGTGAATAGCTTTTTTTAAAGTAATACCAAAATCAAACGGAATTAATTTTGCTATATAATCAACAAAACTATATGAATATCCTAACACTCTACCAACATCTCTAATCACTGATCTAGCAGTCATAGTACTAAATGTTACTATTTGAGAAACAGCATATTTACCATAAATTTCTTCTATATGATTAATAACCTCATCTCTTCTATTCATACAAAAATCTATATCTAAATCAGGCATAGATATTCTTTCAGGATTTAAAAATCTTTCAAAAATAAGACCAAATTTTAAAGGATCAATGTTAGTAATATTAAGAACATAAGATACTAACGAACCCGCCCCAGAACCTCTACCAGGTCCAACTAAAATTTTATTTTTCCTTGCCCATCGCACAAATTCCATTACTATTAAAAAATAATCAGAAAATTCCATTTTATTTATTATAATAAGTTCATTTTTTAACCTTTTAAAATATTTTTTTTTATCTTTTATATTAAATTTCTTTATTTTTTTTAATAAATTTTTATAACAAAGAACATTCAAATATTTAGCAGAAGTATCATATTTATCTTGAATAAATTTAGGTAAATTTATACATTTCTTTTTAAAAAAGAAATTACATCTTTTAGATATTTCTACTGTATTATATAAAGATTCTGGAATATCAGAAAATAAATCTTCCATTTCTGAACTTTTTTTTAAAAATTGTTGATTTGTATAATAATTTTTCTCTTTTATTTTATTTAAAGTACAATTATGATAAATAGCTACACGTATTTGATGATAATAAAAATCACTTTTATTTAAAAACAAAACTTTGTTACTAGCTACTAAAGGTAATTTAATTTTATTAGCTAATTCAACAGAAAAATAAATATATTTTTCTTGATCAATATTTTTAACTCTAAATATATGTAAATATACTCTATTTAAAAAAGCTTTTTTCCAAAAAATAATAATTTTTAAAAATTTATTAAAATTTATTAAAAATTCAGTTTTTTTATTAAAAATACAATAACCAGTAAATAAAAATAATAAACCTTCGTGATATTTTAATAATTCATGTTGTTTTATATAAAAAATATTATTAGATCTATAAGATCTAGAAATTAAATTTGTTAAATTTTTATATCCTTGATGGTTCAACACTAGCAAAGTAACAAAAAAAATAATATTATCTTTACAAAGAATTCTAACATCACAACCAATAATGGGTTTAATACCTAATTTATAAGAATTCGTTATAAATTTAATAGTACCTGATAAACTAAAAAAATCAGTTAAGGCAATTGCAGCCATATTTAAATCGCATGCTTTATTTAACAAAGGAACTATTTTACATAAACCATTTCTAATGGAATAATCACTATGTACATTAAGATGAACAAACTTATTAATACTCATATTATATTTATTAATCTTAATATTACTTAAAAATAAAAACATCTAAAAATTTTAACAACATAATATTTATATATTTAATTTTTTAATAACCATTGGTGTTATATCATAAATATTTTTATTATTATAAATAATAGAGTTTTTTTCTAAAACAATATCATATTTTTTTATTTTACAAATATTTTTAACTATATTACTTATTTTTGAAAAAAAAAGATTATACATATATACATTTTTTTTGTTTAAATTATCTTCTATCTTTTTTATTTCATTTAAAATTTTTAATTTACGTATATTTAAATTATCTTTTAATAATTGAAACTTTTTTTCATCAATTAAAGATACTTTATCTTGCAAATCTTTTTCTTCTTCTACTAATTTATTAATTTTATTATTAAACTTTAAATAATTATTATTAGCTTCAATATTAATATTTTTCACAAAATTTTGATATTTATTAGAATTTTGTAAAACTAGATTAAAATCTAAAAAAGCTAATTTACTTGCAAAACAAACAGAACAAAATAAATAAAATATAAAAAACATTATTTTAAATCCATACTTCATGATATTTACCTCTTAATTTTTATTAAACAGATGTAATTCTAAACTGAAAATTATTAAATTTATCAGTATTGCTTTTAACAATAGGATATCCATATGATATATCTAAAATACCTAAAGGGGTATGTATTTTAAAAGATACACCTAAAGAAGACCTAAAATTTTTAAAAATTTCTGTTAAATATTGATTATTTTTAAATAAAAAATTATGTTTTTCTTTTATTATAGGAAAATAATTATTCCATATAGAAGCACAATCTAAATAAAAAGATAACCTAAAATATTCAAATTGTTTTTTAAAAAAAAATAATTTATCAGGTAAAATTAATTCTGTATTAAAACAAAAAATATTATTCCTTATTAAATTATGTATAATATTAAACTTATTTTTTTTTAAAAATAAAACACTTTTTTTATTTAAATAATTTAAATCAAAATTATGTAAAAAATTATTTTCATTATAAACAAAACTTTCATAAAAAGGAAATGTATTTTTCTGTAAGTTATGAATATACCCCCAAAAACTACGTACAAACAATATCCAACTATGTGATTTATTTAAAGTAAAATACTTTGAAAATAAAAATTTATTTTTATAAAAATTATATTTAAAATTGTTATTTTTAAAAACTAATTGGTTAGTAATATTAATATTATATCCAGAAACATGAAATATATAATTATCTAATGTATTTAAACTAATTATGTTTTTTAAAAAAAAATTATGCACATTAAACTGAATATTTTTTATATAAAATTTATCTTTTTCAAAAAAATTAAAATTTAAAAATAATTTTTTATATGAATAACCTAAACCTAATCGATATTTTAAATTGTTATGTAATAAATAAAAAAAACTATTTTCCACATTCAAAAAATTATGAACATTCAATTGTTTTTTAATATTATTTTGTATAAATAAATTAAAACGTATTTTACTATCTACAAATAAATTCCTTTTATAATTAATCGGATAAACAAAAGATAAAAAACCAGAATTATAGTTTTTATACAAAAAACCACCAAAATTTAGATAATCACCTAATTTTAAAAAATTATTTTGATTATATAAAAAACTTAAATTAATTTTGTTATTTCTATCAAAATTTAAACCAAAATTAATGTTTTTAATATTAATTAATTTTAAATTATAAATAACATTAATTTTATTAAAAGATATTTTTTTATAATCAATAGTAATATCTTTAAAAAAACCACTTTTATTTAAAATTTTTTTGTTTAACTCAATTATATAACTGTTAAAAACTTGACCTTCTAAATTAAAAAAATCCTTAAAGAAATATTTACTTTGCAATAAATTATTATTAATTTTAAAATAAATTTTATTAATTAAATAAATATGACCAATATTAAGTTTAAATAATAAATTTATATATTTACCAACTTTTTTATTTACAACATTAATAGTAACATCAAAAAAACCTCTTTTTTGAAAATAAGAAACAACATCTTGTTTAAATTTTTTTATATTATTAATATTATAAAATTTATTGTTTAAAATAAAAATTTTTTTTAATTTATTTAGAAAAATAATATTACTTAATTTTTTAGGTAAAAAATATACATTTAATATTTTATATCTTACACCTTTATCAACGTATACATAAACATCAAAATATTTATTATTTAGATATTTAATAATTATTTTTTTATAAAAAAAATTTAAATAACCAGAACTTATATAATAAATTTTAATATTTAATAACTTATTTAACAACTCATTTATAGTTAAATTTTTATTATAAAAAAAATTATATAAAGTGTTTTGTTTTTTTAATAACATAAAAAAATTTTTTTTTATTAAATCATCTACTCCATATATATATATTTTTTTTATTTTTAATACATTATTTTCTTGTATGTTAATAAGTAATGTTACTAAATTTTTTTTATCACTTACTTGAATTAATTTTATCTTTGCTAAATATTTTCCAACATTTTTATATTTATTAATAATAAAATTTTTAAACCTTAAAAAATTTAAAAAAAATAAATAAGATCCTTTTTTAACACCAAAAGATTCTAACTTTTTTAAAAGAAATTCTTTAGAAAATAAATAATTACCAATTATATAAATATTAGAAATTTTCTTATTTCTTAAAAAATATAAATAATATTTTTCAAAAAAATATTTTTTAGAAAGAAAAATCTGGTAAAAACTATTATTGTACAAAATTTTAATTATCTTAAATAAAAATTTTTTATGTATTTTATTACCAAAATAATCTTGTATACGTTTTTTAAAAAAATATTTTTCTTTTAAAGTAATGTTATTAAAACATAAATTATCTAATTTTATAAAATGTTTTGCTGAACATGTATTAATATAAAATATTAATATTATAATTAATATTATAATTTTAATTTTTCTTTTTATTAAAAAAAAACTTTTTAACATAATTAATTATATAAATTATTTTTAAAACATTCACAATAAAAAAAAATAAATACATGTAAAACATAAAAATATTTTTATATTTATTTACTTCCAAAATTTCTTTTTGTATGAATAAAATAATTTAAAGCAAATAAAAAATTTTTAATAGTAAAATCAGGCCACAAAATATTAGTAAAAAATAATTCAGAATATGCTATCTGCCATAAAAAAAAATTACTTATTCTTCTCATACCTCCTGTTCTAATAACTAAATCAATTGGTGGTATATCATTTAAACACATATAACGAGAAACAACTTGTTCATCTATCTGTTCAAGATATAAAGATTTATTCATAATTCCTAAAACAATACCTTTAATACAATTTAATATGTCCCATTTACCACTATAACTTATAGCAAGATTTAATCTTAAACCTGTATTATTTTGTGTCAATAATTCAATTTTATTTATATAACAATTAATGATACTAGATAATCTACTCTTATCACCTATTATTTTAACACAAACGTTTTTGTTATGTAAAACATTCATTTGATCTTTCAAAATATAATAAAATAATTTCATTAAAAATGAAACTTCTTCGTTAGGTCTATTCCAATTTTCGATACTAAAAACATATAAAGTAAGTATATTTAAATGTATTTTAATAGAAAAATACAAAATTTTTTTTAAAACTTTAAGACCTTCTTTATATCCAAAAGAAAAAGATTTGTTTTTCTGTGTAGCCCATCTTCTATTACCATCCATAATAATTGCAACATGTTGCAAGTTATTTGTTAAATTTATATTTATCATAAAAAATATAATTATTAAAAGTTACCTACATATTTATTTTATTATATATTACTTATTTAAAATTTCTTTTTCTTTGGATGAAAATAATTTTTCTATTTTAGAAATATATATACTTATAATTTTTTGTATCTCCTTATCCCAAAGTTTTTTTTCATCTAAACTTATTAATTTTTCTTTAACAAAATATATTTTTTTTTTATTTAAATCTTGTCTTTTATTTCTAATGAAAATTTTTGCATATTCTAATTCTTTTTTTAATAATAATAACATTCTATTACGACGTTCTTGAGTTAATGGAGGAACTTTTATTAATAAATTATTCTTTTTTCTAAAAATTATAAAATCTAATTTCATTAGAGATATTTGTTTTTCTAATTTACTTAAAAAAGTAATATCAAATAAGGAGATTTTTATAGAATTATCTTCTACATTAATTTTTGAAATACTAGATAATTTAATGTTTTTTCCATAATAATTAACATAAATATCTGCAACAAAACTAGTGTTAATACGTTTAACACAAAATTTACTTATTTTTTTGTTAAATAAAATTACAAAATTATCTATTTCTTTACAAATTTTATTAAAATACATTTGCATAACTTAATTACCTTTAATAATCATTGTTATCTTAAAATTTTTTAAAAAATAAGTATTATTTAATCATCTAAAAAACTACGTAATATTTCTGATCTACTAGGATGACGTAGTTTTCTTAATGCCTTAGCTTCAATTTGTCTAATACGTTCTCTTGTAACATCAAATTGCTTACCTACTTCTTCTAAAGTATGATCACTATTCATATTTATACCAAAACGCATTCTTAAAACTTGTGCTTCTCTAGGTGTTAAACTAGATAATATAGTGTTAGTAACATTTTTCAAACTTTCTGTTGTAGCAGATTCTAAAGGCAATTCTAAAGAAGAATCTTCAATAAAATCACTTAAATGTAAATCTTCATCTTCACCTATAGGTGTTTCCATAGAAATAGGTTCTTTAGCAATTTTTAATACTTTTCTTATTTTCTCTTCAGGGATTAACATACGACAAGATAACTCTTTTGGAGTAGGTTCACGACCAACTTCTTGTAAAATCTGTCTAGATACCCTATTTAACTTATTTATGGTTTCTATCATGTGCACTGGAATACGTATAGTACGAGCTTGATCAGCAATAGATCTAGTAATAGCTTGTCTTATCCACCAGGTAGCATAAGTAGAAAATTTATAACCTCGTCTATACTCAAACTTATCAACTGCTTTCATTAAACCTATATTACCTTCTTGAATTAAATCTAAAAACTGTAACCCTCTATTAGTATACTTTTTTGCGATAGAAATAACCAATCTTAAATTAGCTTCTACCATTTGTTTTTTAGCCTCTTTAGCTTCAATTTCCCCAATAATAATATTTTTATTAATTTTTTTTATTTTAAAAATACTTAACCCAGATTTACTTTCTATACAAGATAGATCAAATAAAAATTTTTTAATAACATTAGAAAAATTATTTAATTTGCAAGACCAAGGTTGTTGCATATTAATAGCTTCCAACAACCATTTGTCATTAGTACCATTATTTAAAAATAACTTAAGAAATAAATTTTTAGGCATTAAACATTTATTAACACATATATCCATAATATCTTTTTCTTTAGTTAATATATTTAATCCTATATTTTTAATATTTAAAATTAAAAAATTAAATTGTTTATTAACTAACTTAAACTGCATAAACAAACGAATTAATTTATTTAATTCACATTGAGTAAAAGGATGATTCAAACCGTATTCCTTAATAAATTTCTTAAAAACACCATATTGATAATTTAAATTATTAAATTTATTTTTAACAAATTTAGAATTTTTATTCTCTAGATCACTTCTTCTATCTAAATTAATACTATGATTTTCGTGAAAAAAATTATTAGATAATAATTTATCTATGTCTGAGGTATAATCTACAAAACCTAATATTAAATCACATAGCTTTATTTTGCCCTGCTTTACAAAATCATACTGCTTTAAAATATAACTTATAGATTTAAAATACTTACCTAAAAAAAATTGAATTTTATTTAAACCAATTTCTATACGTTTTGCTATTTTTATCTCACCTTTTCTAGTTAACAATTCTACACTACCCATTTCTTTCATATACATTCTAACAGGATCATTGTTTTTAATTATGTGAGATTTTAACTGAGAAAAAACAGGTTCTGATGAAATATCTTCTTCAATTATAGAATGATTATTATTGTCATTCACCATAAAATTATTAATTTCCGAAATATCTTCAAAAACAGGAATACCTAAATTATTAATTATTCTTGTAATTTCTTTTGTTTTTAAAGAATTAATTTTTAAAGAAGATAAATATTTACTTATTTGAGAATAAGTTATATATCCTTGTTTTTTACCTTTATTAATTAATAAATGTAGTTCTGATTTATAATTGTAGTTCATAGTATATCTAATTGTATAAAGATTTAAAAATAAAACTATATATATTTTTTTTATTTTTTAGTTAAATTTTTTAATTTTATTAAATACCATATCTTTTCTTTTTCTTTTTTTGTAAATACATAATTTTTATCCTTAAATAATAAATTATTTAATTGTTGAGTAATAATAATATTTTTAAAATACTTAAAATATTCTATAAAAAGTATCTTCATATTGTTTCGATTAAACATAAAATAATTTTGAGATATTAAAATTTCTAAATAACATTTAATTTTACATCCTTTATAAAAATGTATTATATCAAAAGTAGAAATATTATTTTTATTTAAACATAAATAAAAGATATTTAAAAACAAAGACAAATTCGGAATATTAGTTTTATTAAACAATATATCCTGAATATTAATTACTTTAGAAAATTGAGGATTCATAACTAGAATATAAATTAAGTATCTTAATATTATTTTAATATTATTACATTTATTTTTTATTTTAGGTAAATTTTTATTAAAACTTTCACTATTTAATAACTCAAGATTAGTAATGCCTAATAAAAACATTAATTTTCTATTTAAAAATATTTTGATTAAAGATGATTTAACTTTATTAATTAATCTTAAAATATATCTAACTACATAAATTTTATTACTAAAATAACAAATAGAATATTTATTCTCTAAAAAACTAAATAAAAAATCAAAAATTGACTTTGCTTTAGAAAGTCTATTTTCAAATAGAGCTTTACCTTCTTTTCTAATCAAAGAATCAGGGTCTTCATTCTTAGGTAAAAAAACAAAATATATTTTGTGATTTTCATCAACTAAATTTATACTGCTTTCTAATGCTTTTTTAGAAGCTTCAAACCCTGTTTTATCACCATCAAAACAAAATATTATCTTTTTTGTAAAGGAAAATAATATTTTTATCTGTAAATCACATATATGTGATCCTAATAATCCTACAGTATAATAAACACCATATTGATGTAAAACAATCACATCAAAATAACCTTCAACTACTAAAATATTATTTAAAGGAATAAAGTTTTTAACATAATTTAAACCATATAAAATTTTTTTTTTTATAAAATAAATATTAGTTGAACTATTTATATACTTACAGAAAGAAAAAAAATTTAAAGACCTACCTCCAAAAGCTACTATATGTCCAAATAAATTTTTAATAGGAAAAATAATACGATTATTTAATTTATCACATACTAAGTTATCTTTTTTCAAAAAAAAACCTAGTTTTAATAAAAATTTTATTTCTGCACAACTTAAAATGTCTAATAAATTTTTAAAAAAATATAAAGAAGAAAAACCAATAGAAAAATATTTAATAGTTGATATTGTTATACCCCTATTAAACAAATAATTTCTCACATATTTTAATTCAATACTATTTAATAAAGAAATATTATAAAAATTATTTAATTTATTCATTAATAAAAAGAAAAGTTCTTCCTTGTATTTATTCTTATTTATACAAAAATTTTTATCGTAGATTAAATCAACACCATTGATATTAGCTAATTCTTTAACACTTTCAATAAAATTTAAATTTTTAAAATTCATTAAAAAATCGATTACATTTCCATGAGTTTTACATCCAAAACAAAAATAAAATTTTTTTTTCACATTCACTATAAAAGAAGGATTTTTCTCTTTATGAAAAGGACAAAATGATTTATAATTTTCACCTATTTTTTTTAAATTAATTTCATTAGCAATAACTTGTACAATATCTGTAGTATAAATCAAATTTAAAATAAAAGAATTAGATATAAAACCAGACATAATTTTTAAAATATTAAAAAAATCTTTTTTTTATATATTCACGATTTAATTTCTTACTAAACCTTTTTATAGCAGAAGCTTTAGCTTTCTTTTTTATAGTAGTAGGTTTTTCATAAAACTCTCTTCTACGTATTTCAGAAAGTATTCCAGATTTTTCACATAATCTTTTAAATCTACGTAAAGCTAAATCAAAAGGTTCATTATCTTTAATTTTTATAACAGGCATAATTTCCTCTAATTTTAAATTAATTATAAAATTGACAATTAAATTAAATATAAGTTATATTAATTTTTGAATAATAAATATTTATATTATATATTATATAAAAAAATGATTATATTAGGAATAGAAACATCATGTGATGATACCTCAATTAGTTTATATGACAGTAAAAAAAAAAATATAATTAATAAAACTATTCATCAACATAATACCCACAATAAATATGGAGGAATAATGCCAGAATTAGCCTCCCAAAAACATTTTATTAACATTCTTAACATAATAAAAAAAATAAAAAAAAAAATCAAATATGTTGATTTAATTGCTTACACAGCAGGTCCTGGTTTACCTAATTCTTTATTAATAGGAGTAACTACAAGTAAAATTTTATCATATTTATATAATATACCGTCTATTCCTATAAACCATATAGAAGGACATATAATGTCTATTATGTTATTTAAAAAAAAACCTAAATTTCCATTTTTAACTTTGATTACTTCTGGAGTAAATACTTTATTAGTTATAGTTTATAACTTCAATAAATACAAAATAATAGGAAAGTCATTAGATGACTCTGCTGGTAAAGTGTTTGATAAAATATCTAATTTAATTGGATTAGAATATCCTGGAGGACCAAAATTAGCTAAATTAGCCAAACTAGGTCAAAAATATTTTGTTTTCCCTAAACCTATTATGAATAATAAGACAAACTTAAATTTTAGTTTTTCAGGTTTACAAACACATGTAATAAATTTATTAAAAAAGATCAAAATAATAAACCAAAAAATAAAAGCTAATATTGCTTATGCTTTAGAAGATACTATTACCGATATTTTACTTAAAAAAACAATAAGGGCTACAAAAATTTTTAATTTAAAAAGAATAGCTGTAGTTGGTGGAGTTAGTGCTAACAAAAAATTACGTAAAAAATTTTTTAAAAATTTTAAATATAAGAAAAATATTTTTTTCCCTTTAAAGAAATATTGTACTGATAATGCAACAATGATTGCTTATACTGGATTAATTAAATTTAATAATAAAAAATATTTTAACAAATATAATAACTTTAAAATAAAAATTAACCCTAAATGGGTAATAGGTAAAAAATTATAAATTAAGCAAATGAATGTTTTACAAGGAAATATTTAACTTTTTTTAATCTAAAATTATATATTTTATGTTTTATTTTTTGTTTGTTTTTTTGTTTTAAAATAAAGTTTTTGTTTATATGAATAGTACAATGAAAAATATCTAATAAAAATTTTTGTATAAATAAAATAAGATCTTTATTATTAATAGGAAAAAACTTTATTAATTTTAATGTTATTAAGGCACAACTTAAATTATCAAAATTACGCCAAACATCTAAATAATATAAACTTTTTAATATTATTTGAGATAAACTATGATAACCTTTAACAAAATTTAAATATAAATAAATAAAATTTAATATTCTTTTACTTAACAAAAATAAATTTTTAGGAAAATTTAATCTTTTATATAAAAGACACAATTTATCTAAAATAAAATTTAAATTAGTAAAATTTCCTGTTAAAACAAAATTTTTATCACAAAACAAACAAAAAAATAAAAAATTAATTTTTAATCTAAAATTATCTAATTTTTTATAATTTTTAATATATACAAAAATAAAATAAAAATAATAACTTAATTTTTTTACTTGAAAAATATAAACTATTTCAGGATAAATAAATTTTAAAGCATTACATTTATTTAAAATATAAAAGTAATAAAACACATGACCACCACAAAACACTTTCTCAGTTTCTTTCCATATTCTTTCAAAATTAATAGTTAACAGTTCTCCTGACATAACAATACAACGCATTAAATTTAATGTACTTTGATGTATTTTAAATTTAAGTTTATAAAAAAAAGCATAAAATCTAGCCACTCTTAAAACTCTAAGAGGATCTTCAACAAAAGCATAAGAAATATGTCTTAATACTTTGTGTTTAATATCATCTAATCCATGAAAGGGATCATAATAATTACCATCCTTATCTAAAGCAATAGCATTTATAGTTAAATCTCTACGATAAAGATCTTCTTTTAAAGTTATTTTAGAAGAAAAATGACAAACAAAACCTCTATAACCAACACCTATTTTTTTATCAGTACGTGCTAATGCATATTCTTCTTTTGTTTTAGGATGTATAAAAACAGGAAAACTATTACCAACAGGTTTAAAACCCATACTAATCATTTTTTTATATGTACATCCCACCACAACCCAATCTCTATCATTGTTTTTCAATCCTAATATTTTATCTCTAACAGCACCTCCAACAAGATAAAATTTCATATTTAATAACTAAATTTATACTAAATAAAATTATTTAAAAAAAAATATCAGACAAATTTATTTTAACTAAATCATTTTCAATTTCTTGTAATGCTAAAATAGTAGTTTTATCAGTATTTACATTGTTTGATAAAACATCTTTAGAAAATATTTGTATTTGTCTTGCTCTAAAAGCAGCTATTAAAACTAAATCAAATCTATTACCTACTTTTTTAATTGCTTTCTGAATACTTATATAATTCATAATAAAATAAATAATTAATTAGTTTGAAATATAAAATATTAAAAATTATTAAAAACAAAAATCTAAAGGAATATTAATTTTTCTTAAGTAAATATTTTTACAATTTAATATTCTGTGATTTAATAATGGTTTATATATGTCATTCCATGATAATTTAGTATTTAAAAATTTTTCTATCTCTATAAATAATTCAGGTATTACAGGTGATAAATAAATAGAAATTACTTTAAAAACATTAATAACAGTAGAACAACTTTCATGTAAGCAAGATATTTTATTATTAGCCAACATTAACCATGGTTTTTTATCATTAATAAATTTATTAACAACATCTAATAATTTTACAATTAAACACATAGCTTTAGAAAATCTAAATTTTAAAAAAAAACTACTAACTAGTTCAGATTTATCAACAAAATAATAATAAAAATCTTCATCTAATTTGTGTGATAAAATATTTTTAAAATATTTCATAATATAATTAGATACCCTAAAAGGAATATTAACAAATTTATTTATTAAATCAGAATTCACTTTATTTGAAAAATCAGTTAAATCAAAATTGATATCTTCACTTTTAAAAGATAACTTAGTAGCATAATAATATCTTAAACTATCAGAATTAAAATTATTTAACCATTTTTTAGCAGTTATATAATTACCTTTAGATTTAGACATTTTATAACCATTAACCTTTACATGTCCATGTACTATTAAACCAGAAGGCAATCTAAAATTAGCTACATATAACATAGCTATCCATATTATACCATGATAATATAATATATCTTTTCCAATAAAATGAAACACTTCACATTTTGAATAAATATTCCAAAAATCGTTAAAATCATTTATTTTTTTTAAAATACAATAGTACTTAAAAACACTTATATAACCTAATAAAGCATCCCACCAAACATAAAAGTATTTTTTTTTAATATAATTTTTAGGAATTTTAAAACCAAAATATGGCATATCACGACTAATATTCCAATATTTTAAATTTTTGTTATTTAACCATAAACGTAACTGTTTACTAATATTTTTTGAAATAACAGCACTATTTACCCAACTTAATATTATATCTTTAATATATTTATTAATATATATATATATGTGTTCTGTATTTCTAATTTGAGGTGTTGTATGTGATAATAAAGATATAGGATTAATTAAAGAATAAGATTCATATATATTTCCACAAAAATCACAATTATCTCCATACTGATCTTCTTTAAAACATTTAGGACATTGACCTTTGACTAATCTATCAGGTAAAAACATGTTTAAGGATGCATCAAATAATTGATTTATTTTTTTTTTAACAACTAATTTATTATTATAAAATTTATCTAAAAAATACACACATAAAAGATAATTTAAATTATTATGAGTGGTAAAATAAATATCATGTGATATATAAAATTTTTTCAAACAATTTTTATGATCTTTATATATATCTAATACTAAGTTTTTACAATCTATATTAAATTTTTTAGATTTTAAAAATATTTCTGTACCATGTATATCATCAGCACAAATAAAATACACTTTATTACCTAGTAATCTATTATACCTTACCCATATATCAGCTTGAATATTTTCCAAAATATGTCCCAAATGTAAAGGTCCATTTACATATGGAAAACCACATGTAACTAATATTTTTTTCATAAAACACTTTAAACAAAAATTTTAATAATCGGCGAGAGAGGATTTGAACCTCCGACCCACTGGTCCCAAACCAGTTGCGCTACCAAACTGCGCCACTCACCGTAAAGGTGGTTAATGGGATTTGAACCCATGACATCCGGAACCACAATCCAGTGCTCTACCACTAAGCTATAACCACCAAAATAAAATATTTAAAATTTAATAAACTAAGGATTTTTAGTATAACATATTTTTATAAAAAAATATTAAAATATTACACTATTGTTGTTTCATCATGTTAAAGAAATCATTATTAGTTTTAGTCATGGATAATTTTTTAATTAAAAACTCCATAGCTTCTATTTCATCCATAGGTTGAATTATTCTTCTTAAAATCCATATTTTTTGTAATTCTTTAAAAGTAGTAAGTAATTCTTCTTTTCTAGTTCCTGATCTATTATAATCAATAGCTGGAAAAACTCTTTTTTCCGCTATTTTCCTAGATAGATGTAACTCCATATTACCAGTTCCCTTAAACTCTTCGTAAATAACTTCATCCATTTTAGAACCAGTATCTATTAAAGCAGTAGCTATAATTGTAAGACTACCTCCTTCTTCTATATTTCTAGCCGCACCAAAAAATCTTTTAGGACGATGTAAAGCGTTAGAATCAACACCTCCTGTTAACACTTTTCCTGAAGCAGGAACAACTGTATTATAAGCTCTAGCTAATCTAGTAATAGAATCAAGTAATATCATAACATCTTTTTTATGTTCCACTAATTTTTTTGCTTTCTCTATAACCATCTCTGCTACTTGTATATGTCGCATAGGTGGTTCATCAAAAGTAGATGCTATTACTTCTCCTTTAACTAATCTAGACATTTCAGTAACTTCTTCAGGTCTTTCATCTATTAATAAAACTATTAAAAAACAATCTGTATAATTACTACTAATATTTTGTGCAATATTTTGCAATAACATAGTTTTACCAGCTTTAGGAGGTGCAACTATTAAACCTCTTTGCCCCCGTCCTATAGGAGCAGCTAAATCTAAAACACGTGCTGTAATATCTTCTTGAGATCCATTACCTCTTTCCATATATAAACGAGAATTTGTGTGTAATGGTGTTAAATTTTCAAATAATATTTTTGATCTAGTATTTTCAGGTTTATCATAATTAATTGTATCCACTTTTAATAAAGCAAAATAACGTTCTGTTTCTTTAGGAGGACGTATTCTTCCAGAAATAGTATCACCAGTTCTTAAATTAAATCTTCTTATTTGACTTGGAGAAACATATATATCATCAGGACCAGCTAAATATGAACTATCAGAAGACCTTAAAAAACCAAAACCATCTTGTAATATTTCTAAAACACCATTACCAAATATATTTTCTCCACTTTTAGAATGTTGTTTTAATATAGAAAATATTATATCTTGTTTACGCATTCTAGCTAAATTTGATAAACCTATCTTTTTTCCAAGCATAACTAACTTAGAAATTGACATTCTTTTTAATTTAGTAAGATTCATAATATTAAACTGCTAAAAATATGAGTTTTTTAAAAAATCCTTTTAAAAAATAATTAATAACAATTATACTTAAAGTATTAAACCATTTAACTTTAAAAACTTAATTACATCTACACTACTTAATAAACCTATTTTGCAAGATAAAAAACTCCCATTTTTAAACAAAATTAAAGTAGGTACACTTTTTATATTAAAATTTTTTAATAATTTAGTATTATTATCTATATTTACTTTAACAAATTTTAATTTATTACAATACTTTTTATGTAAACTGTTTAATGTTTTCATAAATAATTTACAAGGAGAACACCATTTAGCCCAAAAATCAACTAAAACGTAACCTTTAAATGATATAACTTCCTTATCAAAAGATAAATCATTAACACTTATTATTTTTTTCATCATTTACCTCACTAATGAAATACATTATACAATATTAAAAAAAAAAAAAATATATTTTATTATATAAAATATATTTAATTTTTAATATGAAAAGAATTAAATTTATATAAGATATAATTCACACAAAATTAAAAATTTTAATAAAAATATTAAAATGTTAAATATATTTAAATTTAAAAACAAGTGCTTAATAAAAGTAAAAATATCTAACACAAAAATAATTAAAAAATATAAAAAATATACATGGATAGATATTGTTAACCCTAATAAAATAGAAGAAAAATATATAAAAAAAATTTTAAAAAAAAAAATAATTTTTAAAAAAAGACTTTTAAATATAGAATCTTCAGCAAGATTTTATAAAAATAGAAATGGATTACATATCAACTCTTTTTTTTTATATAAAAAAAAAAACCATTTTAAAATAACAACAATCACCTTTATATTAAAAAGTAAAATAATTTTTTCTTTAAGAGAAAGAGAAATATCAAGTTTTAGATTGTATAGAATAAAAGCTAAAAAACAAATAACCAACAAAAATCCATATGAAATATTATTAAATATCTTAGAAATAAAAATAGAACAATTAGCTGATAAAATTGAATTAAACGCTAATTATCTAGAAAAATTATCCAAAAAAATTTTAACCAACAGAGATAAATATTTTGATAAATCTATTTCTTTACTTTCTAATAGAGAAGATATTATTTCTAAAATAAGAATATGTTTAATAGATACACAAAGAGCTCTAAAATTTTTAACAAAAGAAAATAATATATCTACATTACACAAAAAACAAATAACAAATATTTTAATAGATATTAAATCATTAATTCCTTATAATGAATCTCTTTTTCAAAAAATAAGCATACTTATTCAATCATCTATGGGTTTTCTTAATATAGAACAAAACAAAATTATAAAAATATTTTCTATTATTTCTATAATATTTCTTCCACCAACTCTAATAACATCTATTTATGGAATGAATTTTAAATATATACCAGAGTTAGAATGGCATTATAGTTATATAATAACATTAATAAATATGTTTATTTTAGGTACTATACCTTATATATATTTTAAATTTAAAAAATGGTTATAAATAATATTTTATAAATAATATTTTTATTATATAATAAAAACATTATCTTATTAATTAAACAAATTAAAATGATTACTTTGACAAAATTCAATATAGGACAACAAATAAAACACAAATTATTAGGTTTTTCTGGTGTAATAATTGATATAGATCCAAAATATGCTTTGAACAATAGTATAAATAAAAAATTTAAAAATTATAAAAATTTTCAAAAAAAACCATGGTATCATGTTATTACAGAAGATGATAACGGTAATCCTATATATACTTATTTAGCAGAAGATCAAATATTTTGGCAAAATTCAGAAGAGTATTTGAAAAATAATTCATTATATAAATTGTCTAAATTAATTAAAAAACAAATTAAGAAAAATAAAATATATTAATATAAAATTTTTAGTTTAAAGATTATAAAGATTAAATTAATGAATATAACCAAGAAATTTCTGTTTTCCATAAATATTTATTTCTAGTTTCTAAAATAATAGATTTGTTATCAAATAATTTGTTTTTCATAAACCAATAAAAAAAAATATTTCCTATATAACCTTTAAACAAAGAAGTATGCCTATCCTTTTTACTTAAAAAAGGATGCTTACTTTCACTTAAATGAATAGCTTTTAAATATTTTAAACCTATTAATCGATGAAAATAATCAAAAAATTTATCACATTGTGAAAAATTAAATAATTTATATCCATAAGAAAACATATGACAAGTATCTAAACAAATTCCAATACGTGATTGGTCTTCAACACCATTTATAATATTTACTATATGTTTTAAATCATAACCTATAGAACTACCCGAACCACAAGTATTTTCTATTAATAAAACAATATTTTTAGTTTTTTTCAAAACATAATTTATAGAATTAATCAAAATATTAATACTTTCTTCTTCTGAAATTATATTTAAATGATAACCAGGATGAAAATTTAAAAAACTTAATCCTAATTTATAACAAATATTTATTTCTTTAATAAAAGCTTTGATATTTCTATATAAAATATTTTTTACAGGATGTGCTATATTTATAAAATAACTACTGTGAGGTAAAATATATTGTTTTTTTAAATTATATCTTTTACATAAATTTTTAAAATTTAAAAAATAATTTTTATTTAAAGAAATATAATTTCTTAAAAAATTAACCATTAAAAAAGAAAATGTTCTAGCATGTATAGTTTTTAAAAAGAAAAGACTTTTTTTTAAATTTCTTAAAATATCTAATGTCACACCTATATATTTATTATTTTTTACTAATAAATGTTTCATCATATCTTATACTAAAAGTTTATAACAACACTAAAAAAATAAAATGAATAACAAATTTTTATTTGCACAAAAAAGAAATATAACTGGCACTGGTAATAGTAGAAAAATAAGAAAACAAAATCTATTGCCAGCAAATATTATATTTCTTAAAAAACAAAAAAACACACCTATTCAATTACAATATAAGGAAACTTTTAATATCATTAAAAATCTTAATTATAAACAAAACTTACAAATATTTCTTAAATTAAATAAAAAAGAAATATTAGTTAAAATAAAAGAAATACAAATGCATCCTTATAAACATGAAATATTACATATAGATTTTATACATTAAAAATATAATGGGTCGTACAGGATTTGAACCTGTGACCAATTGATTAAAAGTCAACTGCTCTACCAACTGAGCTAACGACCCAGATTATATAGATTTTAACACAAAAAAAATATACAACAACTATTATTTGATTTAATACATAAATATGTCTATAAAAAACATTGATTTAATAAAAATTAATAAAAATGCTAGCATTCCCCAATATCAAACTAAAGGATCTTTAGGAATGGATCTTAGAGCTTGTATAAAAAAAAAAATTTATATAAAACCTAACAAAAATAAGTTAATTAACACCGGTATAGCTATTTATATCAAAAATATACATATTGCAGGATTAATATTGCCTAGATCAGGATTATCTCATAAAAAAAACATCGTATTAAGTAATAGTGTAGGATTAATCGATTCAGATTATCAAGGAGAAATTATGATTTCTTTATGGAATAAAAATAATAATAAAAATATAGTTATTCATAACAAAGATAGAATAGCACAAATAATATTTATTCCTATATTTCATATAAAATTTAATATAGTTAATAATTTTAATCATAAAACCAAAAGATTTAAATATGGTTTTGGACATACAGGAATAAAATAAATATGTGTAACATTATAAAAAAAAATATATTTAAAATTACTAAAAAATATAAGAAATTTCTTATCAGTTACAGTGGTGGTTTAGATTCCACTGTATTATTATATAACTTTAAAAAAATAAAAGATAAAAATAATCAAATAAAAATAAGAGCCATACATGTGAATCATAATATAAATAAATTATCCAATATATGGGAACAACATTGTAAAAACATTTGTAAAACTTTAAAAATAAAATTAGTTATAGAAAAAATATATATAAAAACAAAAAATAATTTAGAATCTCAACTTAGACAACATAGATATCATGTTTTAAAAAAAAATTTACTTAAAAAAGAAATACTTTTAACTGCACACAATATAAATGATCAATGTGAAACAGTATTACTTTCTTTAAAAAGAGGATGTGGTTTGCAAGGAATAAGTGGGATAAAAAAATACATTAATAAAAAAAAATATCTTATTATACGACCTTTATTAAACATTGATAAACATTTTATACAAAAATATGCTATAAAACATAATTTATTATGGATAGAAGATGAAAGTAATAATAATATTAAATATGATAGAAATTTTTTAAGACATCGTATATTACCTTTACTCCTTAAAAGATGGCCTTACATATTAAATAATATATATAGAAGCACAAAAATATTTTATAAACAAAATATTTTAATAAAAAAACTTTTAAAAAATAAAACAAAATTTTTTATAATTAATAAAAAAATTAAATTAAAAAATTTTTATTCTTTAAACAAACAAGAAATATTTTTTATTATAAGAAAATGGATAGAAATAAATCATAAAAAAATGTTGTCTTACAAATTAACTAAGTTAATATATAAAACTATTTTTTCATTAAAACATAAATTTAGTTTTCAATTAAATTTCAAAGAATTTAATATAGGTAAATATAGGAATTTTATGTTTATTTTTAATAAAATAATTATTAAAAAAAAACAAATATGGTGTAAAAACAAAAAATTTTTTCATTTAGCTAACAAATTAGGTTACCTTTATATTGACTACAAAAACAATAAACAAGATTTTTTAGTAAGAAAACCTTATGATTATGAACAAATATATGTTCAATATAAAATAAAAAGTAAAACTAAAATTTTACATAAAAAATTTAAAACAGTAAAATCTTTATGGCAACATTTAAAAATACCACCTTGGGAAAGACAAAATAAACCAGTAATATACTACAATAAAAAACCTATAATTTCACCTAACTTATTTATTACTAAAGAAAGTCAAAAAAAAAACAAAATGTGGTATATAAAATGGAACAAAAATTAATAAAATAATTATTTTAATAATTTATATAAAAAATTTAATATAAATTTTTTAGGAATATATGTAATTTTTTTATTTATTCTATCTCTAAACTCCAAAACTTCTTTAACTAATAAAGAATAACTTATAATTAAAAAATAAGGTATACCTATTAATTCAAAATCAGTTAACATTTTGCCTATATATAATTTTCTATCATCTAATAAAACTTCTATTTTATTAGCTACTAAATAATTATAAATAAAATAAGAAAAATTATAAACTTTTATTTTACTATACATATTTACAGGAATAATACCTAATTTAAAATTAGAAATAGTTAAAGGCCAAATAATACCTTTATCATCATGATAATTATCTACTATAACAGAAATTAATCTGGTAACCCCAATTCCATAACAACCCATAAATATATTACTTTTCTTTAAAATATTATTATTACTTAAATTAAAAATTCTTGAATATTTATCCATTAATTTAAAAACATGAGCTACCTCAACAACAGAAACCTTCTTATTCGTAGATATAGAAAATTCTTTTAAATCTGAATTTACAAAAACATATTTACATATATCATAAAATTTATAAACTTTAACAAGTTGATCACTCCAATTAACATCAAAATAAAAAAAATTATTTTTACAAGAACCAATAATAAAATTTGTATAATTTATCAAAGAATAATCTGCAATAACTTTATATTTAAATATAAAAGGACCTAAAAACATAGGTTTACATTTAAAATATTTTAATATTTCTATATCATTAAATAATTCTATTTTATTACTAATAATATAAATTCTGCTTAATTTAATAAGATCTAATTCTTTATAAAAAGGTATTAAAACAAACAATTTTTTAATCTTATCATTAAAATATATCTTAATTAAAAGAGTTTTAATAAAATAACAAATATTAATTTTGTTTTTTAAATCAACAAAATTATCAATGTTTTTTATACTAAATAAAAAATATTTACTTTTACGTTTCAAAAAAACGTTATCTTCAAGATTAGTAAATATCTTATTTATATCTTTAAAACATAAAGAATATGGATAAAATATTTTATTTTTAATTAAAGTAATATTATGTTCTCCATTAGAGGATATAGTATAAAATTCATGAGATTGATTACCACCTATATTTCCACAACTAGCTTTTTTAATATAAATATTAAGACCTATTTTATTAAAAATATTTTTATAACTTTTAATTATTAAAGAATAGACGCTATTTAAATCCTTAACATTTGTGTGAAATGAATAAGCATCTTGCATAATAAATTCCTTGGATCTTATAGTACCTAAACAAGGTCTTATTTCATCTCTAAATTTATTTTGAATTTGATAAAAACCTCTGGGTAATTTAGCAAAATTTTCATCACATACTAATTTAGTAATTACCTCTTCATGTGTTGGAGCTAATATTAAAGATTTGTGATTTCTATCATATAATTTAAAAAGTTCTTTTCCATATTTATTAAATCTTTTACTATCTATCCATATTTTAGAAGGTTGTATAATAGGCATAAGAAGTTCAACAAAACCTAAATTATCAAATTCTTCTCTTATAATTTTAATTAAATTATTAATAACACGTAAACCATTTGGTAACCAAGTATAAATTCCTGAAGATAATTGACGTACTATACCACCTCTAAACATTAAATTAAATACGTTACCTTTATCCTTTAAAACATTAAAGGATGTAAATAAATTATACTTAGAAGTTTTCATAAAATTTTAATTATTTATGAATAATATTTTTGTTACAAACAAAATCACCCATATTACATCCTCCTAATAAATGTAAATGTAAATAATCTATTTCTTGTCCTGCGTTTTTATTACAATTAATTACTATACGATAACCATTATGTTGAATATTTTTTTTTTTTGCTATTACAGAAGATACATATAATAATTTACCTAAAACAATTAAATTATTCTTTTTTATTTCATTCATATTTTTAATATATATATTAGGAACTAATATTATATGAATAGGTGTTTTAGGTTTTATATCATTAAAAGCTGTAACATAATTATCCTGATATACAATATCAGATGATACTTCATGATTTACTATTTTACTAAAGATATTATATTTATTCATAAAAATAATCTTTTTAAATTTAAAAATTACTAAATTAGTTATTATAACACAAATGAATATTATTAAAAATATTTAAATGTTTTGTAAAAAAGTATATAATAAAAAATATATTTATAAAATAAATAAAAGGTCTATAGCTCAGTGGTAAGAGCACACCCCTGATAAGGGTGAGGTCAGTGGTTCAAATCCACTTAGACCTATTTTGTTTAATAAACAAAAATATAGTAAAAAAAAAGGGGGTATAGTTTAATGGTAAAATATTGGTCTCCAAAACCAAAGTTGAAAGTTCAAATCTTTCTATCCCTGTAATAAATAATTATATTATTTAGATAAAAATCTTAATTATATTTTTTTTTGTTAAACACTTTTACTTGTTTTATTTTTTCTTGTTTAAATATTAACTATATTTTAAATTATTAATCATCCTAACATATTTTTTTTATAAGTAATTAAAAAGACTTTATTTTTTTTATTTTACTCTTTATAAAAAGTTTGAATAAAAAATTAATATTTTTTTTACAAATATACTAATCTAATTATTTTTACCTTAAATTTATAACTATTTTATAAAAATTAAAGTTACTCTTACTTTTACTCTTTTATTAATATCAAAAACAAAATACTTTATAATGTTATAAATTATTTTATAATACTAAAAATATTAATTTTTAAAAATATTATTTATTAGAAATAAAATTATATATCTTTTTATTATAATAATTAAAAATTTTACTAAACAAAATATCAGTTTATTAACATATTTTTAAATAGATAAAATTTTTCCTTTACAAATAA
Organism: Candidatus Stammera capleta; assembly: GCA_036689325.1. Lineage (GTDB taxonomy): Bacteria > Pseudomonadota > Gammaproteobacteria > Enterobacterales > Enterobacteriaceae > Stammera > Stammera capleta_Y. The sequence goes on from CP144793.1 coordinate 288,296, forward strand.
AACTATAAAAATAAATTATTAAATTATAATTTACTTTTATATATTTGTTAATAAATTTAAATAATTGTAAATTCTTACTTTTATAATTTTATTTAATTATTTCAATTATAAATTAAATATAACTAAAAAAAACATAGTTATAAATTAAAATTAAAATAAAAAAATTTCTTTAATATCATTAACAATAATGTTTTATACATTACTAAGCTTTTAAAAATAAATATCTTTATATATAATAAAAATATTATAAATAAATAATAATCTAATTAAAAAAATAATATTTTTATTAATATTGATATTTAAAAAATATGTTTTAATGAATAAATATTTTATAATAATTAAATAAATTAAAAAATATAGAATATATTTTAATATTTACTTTTAAATAAATAAAGTTATTTTAAAATCATATTAAATATATGTTTGCTCACAAAAGTTTCAAAAAATATTTTAAATTTTTCAAATAAACTTAAAATAATTTACAAAAATGAACAATAAAAATAATACTCTTCAAAAAATAAAACTATTTACTAAAAATTATATATCACCTTACTTAAATCAACACCAAGGTGATATTAAAATTATTGATTTAGATAAAAATAACACTTTATTAATAAAATTGACAGGAAATTGCCAAAAATGTCCTGTATCTCATTTTACTTTAAAAGAAATTATTAAAAAGAAAATTATTACTAAGTTTAAAAATATAAAAAAAATAAAATATAAAAATAAATTTAAATTTTAGATATATATCTATTATTACGAACATCTATTTTAATAAAAAAACCTTTTTTTATAAACAAAGGAACTTTAACACATAATCCAGTATTCAACACCGCATATTTTGTGTTATTAACAACATTACCTTGATAATTTAAAGAAGTATCAACTACTTTTAAAATAATATAGTTAGGAATTAATATATCTATAGGTTTATTATTCCAAAATAATATCTTATATTTATTGTTTACAGATAACCATTTACTATTATTATTTCCAATGATAACTGTATCTAAATAAATTTGATGTAAAGTTTTAGTATTTAAAAAACACCAACGATCTCTTTGTTTGAAAATAAAAAAATATTCTGTACTTACAATATTAGCTGAAGATACATTATTTTCTATAAATTTAAAAGTTTTACTTATTAATTTTTTAGTAATTAAATTACGTAATTTTGTACGTATAAAAGGTTTTCCTTTACCAGGTTTAATAAAATCAACAAATTCAATTTTATATGGATTATTAGCATAAACAATTTTTTTATTTATATAAAAAAAATTTTTTTTAAACAAAATCATCTTAAATATTTTAAATTAAGTTAATTATTAAAAAAATTTAAATATATACATATACTAAAATATATAATAATATTATTATATTAAAATATCAAATGATAGTAACTAATATTATAAACACATAAACAAAAAGAGTTTAATATGAAATATAACTTAGAAATAAACATGAATAATGATAATTATGATTGTTTATTTTTATATGAAACACAACTTCAAAAAATAAATCATAATTTTCAAAATAAAATATATCAATATTTTTTACAAAAAAAAAATAATTTATTTTTTAAAATAAACAAATTTATACTCATAAAAGCTAACACATTTAATAATAAAAAAGAAATAATTATTTTTTCATATAATAAAAAAATAAAAGATTTTTTATATTTTAAAAAAACAATAAAAACAATTCTTAATATCATTAAAGCAAAAAAATATAAAAATATATTAATTAATGTTAAAAATATATGTAAAAACAAAAGTTTTGATTTAAGAATAAAATTTTTTATTTATGAATTAGAAAAACTTAATTATAATTTTAATAATTTCAAAAAAAATAAATATAAAAAAATAAATAAAAAAATATCTTTCTTGATTCAAAAAAAAAATAATATTAATAAAGTGCTACATGTTATAAAACAAAGTACTGCTATATCTCAAGGTATAAAAAAAGCTAAAGATTTAAGTAATACTCCTCCTAATATATGCAATCCTAAATATATTTATAAAAAAATAATCAAAACTTTTAAACACAAAAAAGTATTTATTACTGCAATTAAAGAAAATAAAATGAAAAAAATAGGAATGAATGCTTATTTATGTGTAGGAAAAGGAGCTAAAAACAAATCTATTATGTCAATAATTAAATATAATAGAAATAAAAAAGCTAAACCAATAATAATTATTGGTAAAGGATTAACATTTGATTCAGGTGGTATTTCACTAAAACCTTCCTTAAGCATGGAAACAATGAAATATGATATGTCAGGAGCAGCAGTAGTATATGGTGTTATATATGCATTATGTAAATTAAACATCAACCTTAATGTGATAGGGGTTTTAGCGTGTGCTGAAAATATGCCTGACGGAAATGCTACTAGACCAGGAGATATAGTTAAAACTTTATCAGGTAAAACTGTTGAAATAATAAATACCGATGCAGAAGGCAGATTAGTTTTATGTGATACTATTACATATATACAAAAATATAATCCTAAAGTAATTATAGATATTGCTACTTTAACAGGAGCATGCACAGTAGCCTTAGGAAAAAAAATTACTGGATTTTTATCAAATAGTAAAAAATATGTTAATTTACTAAAAAAAGCAAGTAAAAAATCATTTGATAATATTTGGCAACTCCCTTTATTTGAAGACTATAATAAATCATTATTATCTAATGTAGCTGACATAAAAAATTGTGCAAACAAATCTGCGGCATCTACCATTGTAGCAGCATGCTTTTTAAAAAATTTTATTAATAAAAATAAATGGATTCATTTTGATATTGCAGGAACTGCATATGATCAACAGGGATCTACAGGTAAACCTATTGACTTATTAATGCAATTTTTAATAAATTACGCTAATAATAAAAAAAATGCATAACAGATATAATCCTAATTATTTTGAAAAAATAATTTACAAATTATGGGAAAAAAACAATACTTTTTATACTAAGAAAAATAATAAAAAAATTAATAATTTTTCTATAATTATGCCACCACCTAATATTACAGGAAATCTACATATAGGACATGCTTTTCAACAAATTATTATGGATATAATAATAAGATATAAAAAAATGAAAGGTAAAAACACGACATGGATTATGGGAACTGATCATGCTGGTATAGCTACACAAATATTAGTAGAAAAAAAAATTAATGTATTAAATAAAACTATTTCTGACAAGTATTTATTAAGTGAAATATGGAAATGGAAAAAAAAATATGAAAAAAAAATACACAAACAAACTAAAATATTAGGTAGTTCTGTAGATTGGAGTAAAATACATTTTACTTTAGATAAATATTTTTCTTATGCTGTAAAAAAAGCTTTTATAAAATTATACAAAAATAATTTAATATATAAAACTAAAAAAATAGTACATTGGGATAAAAAAGCCCGCACTGTGTTATCAGATTTAGAAATAAATAATAAAAAAACAATACTTAAAAATTGGTATATTAAATATCCTTTACAAAACAAAAAAAAAAAATATTTAGTAATTGCAACTACTCGACCAGAAACAATATTAGGAGATGTAGCTTTAGCAGTTCATCCAAAAGATAAAAGATATATTAATTATATAAACAAAAAAGTAATTAATCCATTAAATAATAATATTATTCAAGTAATATCTGATGATTATATCAAACCCCAAAAAGGAACCGGATGTATGAAAATTACACCAGCACATGATTTTCATGATTTTGATATTGCACAAAGACACAAATTAAATATGATTAATATCTTGAATTTAAATGGTACAATAAAGAAAAAATCAGATTTATATAATTATAAAGGAAAAAAAATAACATCAAATACGATTAATTTAAATAATAACGCAAAATTAATTAATTTAAATACTAAGAAAGTTCGTAAAAAAATAATAAAAATTTTAAAAAAAAAAAAACTTTTAAAAAAAATAGAAAAAGTAAAATCTACTATTCCCTATAGTAATAAAACTAATTGTGTTATAGAACCAATATTAACGAATCAATGGTACATAAAAATGTCATCTTTATCTTTAAAAGCCATTGATTATATTAAACAAGACAAAATTATTTTCTATCCTAACAAATATAAAAAAATATGTCTTTCTTGGATGTATAATATAAAAGATTGGTGTATATCAAGACAAATAAAATGGGGACATAAAATACCTATTTGGTATAATAAAAAAAAAGAAATTTTTATAGGGTTAAACAAAAAAGATATTAAAACAAAATATAAACACATTAAAATTAATGAGTTAAAACAAGAAAAAAGCGTTTTAGATACATGGTTTTCGTCATCACTATATTCTTTTGTTTGTTTAGGTTGGCCTAAAAAAAATAACAATAAATTTAAAAATTTTTATCCTATTAGTTTAGTTGTTAGTGGATTCGATATTATTTTTTTTTGGATATCACGAATGATAATGATGAGTTTATATTTAACTAAAAAAATACCTTTTAAAAAAGTTTTTATTACTGGTTTGATCAGAGATGAAAAAGGTGCAAAAATGTCTAAATCTATTGGAAACGTAATAGATCCTTTAGATTTAATTAAAGGTATTTCATTAAACGAACTAATACATAAAAGAACTAAAAATTTAATTAATAAAAATAACATAAAAAAAATCAAACTTAATACTAAAAAAACGTTCCCTAATGGGATAAAACCTCATGGAATAGACGCATTAAGATTTATGCTTGCTTCTATAAATACACCTAATATTAAAATTAATTTAAATTTAAATATTTTAAAAAATAGTTATCATTTTTGTAATAAATTATGGAATGCATGTAGATATATATATCAAAACATTAAACCTCCAAAAAAAATAAAAATTCACTTTTCCTCTTTAGTAGATCAATGGATAATAAATAAAATTAATTATTTAATAATAAGATATAAAAAATATTTATATAGTTATAGGACAGATTTACTTTGTAAAGAAATATTTATTTTTATAAAATACCATTTTTGTGATTGGTACATCGAATTCATCAAAATAAAAAAAAATAATCATCAAGTATTATTTATTATACATAAAATATTGAAATTTATTCATCCTATAACACCGTTTATTACAGAATTTATATGGCAAAAATTTACAAAACATAAATTAATTATAAGTAAAAATCAACTTTTAAGTAAAGAACCATTTCCTTGTATTATTAAACACATAAATAAAAAAAATATTAAAATTATTTCATTAATAAAAAAAATAATAATTATTAGTAGAAAAATAAAAAGTAAAAATTTAAATAAATTAATAAACTTATATATATTTAATATACCTTTAGATATTAAACAAATACTTTATCAAAACAAATGTTTATTTAAAATAAGTTCTAGTTATATAAATAAAATTTTTTTATTTCATAAAATTAAAAATCTAACTAATTTAAAAAAAAAAGTTAAAATAAATAAAATATTTTTTAGAAAGAAAAAAATTTTTTATCATAAAGAAAAATATTTTTTAATATTTGCCGAAATGGTGGAAAGGTAGACACAATTGATTCAAAATCAATCGATTTATATCATGCCGGTTCAAATCCGGCTTTCGGTACTTATTACGTAATATATTTAGTCTAAAAGCGAGTAGCGGGATTCGAACCCGCATCTTTAACTTGGAAGGCTAAAATAATAACCATTATACAATACCCGCATTTTTAGATATATTATTCCTATTAGTAATTAATCATAATTTTACTTAGTGAAAAACAAACAAACATACATTTATAATAATTTATGGTGGGAGAAGGATTCGAACCTTCGAAGTCAATGACAACAAATTTACAGTCTGCCCCTTTTAACCACTCAGGAATCCCACCAAAACAACAAAAGATATCATTAATGCCGGCTACCGGAATTGAACTGGTCACCTACTGATTACAAGTCAGTTGCTCTACCTAATGAGCTAAGCCGGCAAAAACTATGGAGTTAAGCGGATTTGAACCGCTAACCTTCTACTTGCAAAACAGATGCTCTCCCAATTGAGCTATAACCCCAAAGATAATATTACAACTACAATATTATATATAATATATATCATAAAAACAAATATTATTTAATTAGTTTTTTAAAATTAAACTTTTTACTAATATAGTTAACTTATTTTTACTAAACTCTATTAAACTATCATATATCTCGTATTTATATAAAACATATTTTTTTTGCACAAACAAATAACTATTATTTTTCATTATTCCTAATAAAGGAGTATGATTAGGATAAATTTCTAAACTATTATCTAAATAAAATATTCTTACAAAATTAACATTAATTTTTAAATAGACAACTATTTTACTTAAAACTAATAATTTGTAATACTTACATAAATTATACATAAAATTAACCAACTTTAATTAATTTCATTAATAGAACCTATCATATAAAATTTATTTTCATGCAAATCATCATAATCACCATTTAAAATTTTTTTAAAACCTTTAATGCTGTCCTTTAAAGATACATATTTACCAGGTAAATTAGTAAATATTTCACTAACATAAAAAGGTTGGGATAAAAATTTTTTAATTTTTCTAGCTCGAGAAACTGTAATTTTATCTTCTTCTGATAATTCATCTATACCTAAAATAGCAATGATATCTTTTAATTCTTTATATTTTTGTAATATATGTTTAACTGATTGAGCTACATTATAATGATCATAACCTACTATATTAGGATCTAATTGATTACTACTAGAAAATAAAGGATCTACAGCAGGATATATACCTTCAGCTGCAATATTTCTATCTAAAACAATAATTGCATCAAGATGAGAAAAAGTAGCTATAGAGGAAGGATCAGTAAAATCATCTGCTGGAACATACACAGCTTGCACAGAAGTAATAGACCCATTTTTTGTAGAAGATATACGTTCCTGCAAAGAACCCATTTCTTCTGATAAAGTAGGTTGATAACCTACAGAAGAAGGTATACGTCCTAAAAGAGCTGATACTTCAGTTCCTGCTAATATATATCTATATATGTTATCAATAAAAAGTAAAACATTGTGACCATCATCTCTAAATTTTTCAGCAATTGTTAAACCAGTTAAAGCAACTCTAAATCTATTTCCAGGAGGTTCATTCATCTGTCCATATACTAAAGAAACTTTATCAATAACCTTAGAAGAACACATTTCATGATAAAAATCATAACCTTCTCTAATTCTTTCACCTACCCCTGTAAAAACAGAATATCCAGAATGTTTTATTGCAATGTTTCTAATTAACTCCATCATATTTACTGTTTTACCAACTCCAGCACCACCAAATAAACCTATTTTACCACCTTTTAAAAAAGGACAAATAAGATCTATTACTTTAATGCCAGTTTCTAATATTTCTTGAGATGGAGATAAATCAATATATTTAGGTGCCTCTCTATGTATAGATCTATAGTCATTAGAAACAATTTTTTCTTTGCCATCTAAAGGTTCGCCTAAAACATTAATAATGCGACCTAAAAGATTCTTACCCACAGGAACAGATATTTCTTGTTGTAAATCCATAACTTTTAAACCTCTACATATACCATATGTGGAACCCATAGCTATAGTACGTACTAATCCATCACCTAATTGGGATTGTACTTCTAAAATTAAAAAAGACCCATCTTTTTTTTTAACTTTTAAAGCACTAAATAAATTAGGAACATAATTGTTATAAAATTCTACATCAATTATGGCACCTAAAACTCTAATTATTCTACCTTTTGTTAATTGCATAATTTTTTTATCATTTAAAATATATCTAAACTTGATACTAATTCAGTAATCTCTTTTGTAATATTAAATTGACGTATTTTGTTGTATAAAATATCTAATTCTTTATATAAATTATCCGCGTTTTTTGCAGCATTTTTCATAATTAACATTCTAGTTGAATATTCAAAAACCATGTTTTCTAATACGCTATTATATAAAACTGAATCTATATATTTATAAAATATAAAATTTATTAATTTCTCTTTTTTTTTATATTCATACACATAATTTAAAAAAAAATCATAATTTTTTTTAAAAGAACAAGTAATTGGTAATAAATCTTTAATTTTAAAAGAAAAAATTTTTTTATTTACATAACTATTATTAACAACATAAATTTTTATAGGTTTTTTTAATTTAAAAAAAGAAATTATTTTTTCATTAACAATACTTGTATTATTTGTATATTCTTTTAAAGAATATATTTTATCTATTAAAATAAAACTAATTTTTTTTTTTTTTAAAATATTAATAAAAGAAATATTTTTTTTACCTATTAAAAAAAAATATAATTTTTTATAAAAAAAAGTTTTTTTACTAATTTTAATTATTAATTGATTAAATAAAGAAAAATTTATATTCCCACATAAACCCTGATCGGTAGCAATAACTATATATAAAATATTAATTTTTCTATCGATTTTATTTAAATTAAAAACTTTTTCTACAAAAATATGATCTACATAATATAAATTTAACTTTTTTCTAATTAAATTAGTTAAAAAATGATTATAAATTCTATTTATATTTAAATTTTTAAATAAGTTTTGAAATTTAGATATAGAAATCATTTCCATAGATTTAGTGATTTTATAAGCATATTTAACACTATTTTTTTTATCTTTTATAAACTTTTTATTTAACAAAAATATCATACCTCATTAAATATTATTCAAAAATAAATTAAATAATATTTAATATTAATTATTTATATTATTTTTTATTGAATATTTAAAAGCACTAATTATTTTTTTTAGTTTACAAATTATATCTTTATTAATTTTACCAGTGAAATTGATTTTACTTTCTAACAAAGGATCACTTTTCTTCACAAAATAATACAATTTTTCTTCAAAAAAAGAAATATTTTTATAATGGATATCACTTAAAAAATCATATTTAAAAGAAAAAAATATTAATACCTGTTGAAACAAAGATAAAGGATTATACTGTTTCTGTTTTAATATTTCTACTATTTTTTTTCCATTATTTAATTGCAAAGTAGTGTTTTTATCTAATTCTGAAGAAAACTGAGAAAAACTTAATAATTCATAATACTGTGCTAAATATGTTCTTAAAGAAGAAGATAAATTTTTCATTATATTAGATTGAGCAGCAGAACCTACTCGAGAAACAGAAATACCAGGATTAATGGCTGGTTTTATACCAGAATTAAACAAATCAACCTCCAAAAATATTTGACCATCAGTAATTGAAATAATATTAGTAGGAATATACGATGAAATATCTCCTTCATATGTTTCAACAATAGGCAAAGCTGTTAATGAACCCGTAATTTCACTTTCTTTATAACAACTATTATATTTACTTATAAAATCATAATTTACATAAGCTGCTCTCTCTAATAAACGTGAATGCAAATAAAATATATCACCTGGATAAGCTTCTCTTCCTGGTGGTCTACGTAATAATAAAGATAATTGTCTATAAGCTAAAGCATGTTTAGAAAGATCATCATATATTATTAAAATATCTTGTCCTTTATTTCTAAAATATTCAGCAATAGAACATCCACTATATGGTGCAATATATTGCATTATTGCACTATCAGATGCAGAAGCCACCACAAATATAGTATAGTCTAATGCATTATATTGATCTAATTTCTTTACTAAATTATAAATATTAGATAATTTTTGTCCTATAGATACATATACGCATTTAACATTTAACAAACGTTGACTAATAATAATATCTATAGCAATACTAGTTTTGCCAGTTTTTCTATCGCCTATTATTAATTCTCTTTGTCCTAAACCTATAGGAATCATACTATCAATAGCTTTATAACCTGTATGTAATGATCTATTTATATATCTCCTATCAATTATCTTTGGTGCATCATATTCAATAGGATAAAATGTTTCATTACATATATTATCTTTCCCATCTATAGGAATACCTAAAGAATCAACTACTCTACCTAAAAAATTTTTTCCAACTGGAATACTTAACATTTTACCAGTACTTTTTACTTTCATACCTACCTTTAAATACATACAAGAAATATTTAAAGATACAGCATTAACAACATAATTATCTAAATCAAGAACTAATGCATAACCCATATGATTAGGTAATTCAAGTAATTCATTAACAAAAACGTTAGACAAACCATTTATTTTAATAATATTATCAATTATAGAAACAATAGTCCCTTCATAATAAGTATCTATTTTTGTACTTAATTTAGAAATTCTTTTTTTTATTAATTCTGTAATTTTATTAAATTCAAATGACATTTTAAAACTCTTTTTTATAATATAAACATATTTGTTATACTATTTAAAATAGTAGCATCATAAACAAAATCACCTTTATAAACTTTAAAACCTGCTATTAATTTTATGTCTTGATTATATAAGAAATATATATATTTTGTACTATATATACTTTTAAATAACATTTCTATTTTATTTTTATTTGTTAAACTAACTTTGTTCGCTGTAAATACTTTTAAAAAGATAATATTATGTTTTATTTCAAATATTTTAATTAAAGCATATAAAATATAGTCAATAAATAAAAATATATAATCTTCTAAAAAATATTGTATTAATATAATTATTTTTTTATTATATATATATTTGTCTAATATAAATAAAAATTCTTTGTTAAAAATAATCCTATTATTTATATAAAAAAATAATAAATTTTTTGTTTTAAATATATCTTTTAATAAATATAAAATATTTATAAGCTGGATAACTTCGTCAACCACCTTTATTTTTATAATTTCGCATAAAAATAATAAATATAAATACACATTATATATATTATTTAACATAATCAAATTTACTAATTACTTTGTTAATCAATTTATTATCTAAATTTTCATTAAAAGTATTTCTAGTAACTTTAATTAAAATAGATAAAATCATTTTAGAAATATTTTTATAAAAATTTTTAAAAGCTAATTCTCTTTCTATATTTATACGATATTTAGCTTCAGTAATAATTTTATTATATTCCAAATAAGCTTTAGTTTTATATTTTTGTAAAATATTTTTTCCTTTTATTTTTGCTTTCTTTATTATATGAAAAGAAATTTTTTTTTCATAAATTTTTTTTTTTAAAATATCCTTATTTATTTTACTAATTTCTAATTTTAAAATATTTAATTCTTCAGCAAAAGATAATAATTTTTTCTTTCTTTTTTCTATTACATTAGCAACATACGGCCATATATAATACATACAAAAAAATAAGTAAATTATAAAGGCTATCATTTGTACTATAAGAGTAGCATTTATTTCCATAATTGATCCTTTAAATTAAAATTATTTTGCTACAGAAAATATAATATATAAACTTAACCCAATAATTATCATTGGAATAGCATCTATTAAACCCATAACAATAAAAAATTGATTACGTAATAAAGATACAAGACTGGGTTGTCTAGCAGTTCCTTCCAAGAATTTATTTCCTAATATACCTATACCAATAGCTGTGCCTACTGCAGCTAAACCCATCATTAATGATACAGAGATATATAATATTTCTTTTTTCATGAAAATCCTCTAACTAAAATTAATTACGATATATATATTAAAGTTAAAACCATAAAAATAAAAGATTGTAAAAAAGAAACTATAAAATGTAATATATTAAAAGGAATAATAATTATCCATTGTAACCACCATGGTATAAAAAAAGTTAACAATATAGATATTATTTCTCCAGAATATATATTTCCAAAAAGTCTTAAAGATAAAGACATTATTTTAGATAAAAAATTAACAGTTTCTAATATTATATTTATAGGTATTAACAAATAAGAATTAAAAGGGTGAAAAAAAAATTTTTTCAAAATACTTAAAAAATTATTATTTTTAATTTTATACAAAAAAATTAACATTAAAACACTTAAAGACATAGAAGAAGTGATATTTATATCAGAAGAAGGCACAAATATAAAATATTTAACTTTAAATAATTTATTTATTATATAAGGTACAAAATCTATAGGTAATAATCCAATTAAATTCATTAAAGATATCCAAGAAAATACAGAAAATGCTAAAGAAAATACAAATTTATTTATCTTACCAAAGATATCTTTAGTATAAGTTAAAACAAAATTAATTATTAATTCATTTAAAATTTGAAATTTACTAAGTATCGTATTATATCTTACATTACTTAAATTATATTTTATATAAAATAAAAAAAACACAGCAATAATAATAGAAGATATTATTGAATCTAAATTGATTACCCAAAAATTATATTTATAATGTAAGTTATCTAATAATTTGAAATTTAAAAGATCAAATCTTAAATGAGTTAAATGATGAATAATATAATTTCTTGGTAAATTATTTTTAAAAAATAAGCTTAGCATAATAAATATTAAAATATTCAAATAATTAAACAATTCTATTTAATTAATATAAACTTATTAATCATTTTTTACAAATATAAAACATAAAAATATTTTATTATTTAAATTTTTGTAAAAAAATTAAAATAATAATTATAGCAGCAGGAGTAATACCAGTAATTTTGTATAATTGACGTAAACAAGATGGTTTATATTTATTTAAATTTTCTATTACTTCTTTAGATAAACCAGATATTTTACTAAAATTAATATTTTTAGGGATTTTAATATTTTTATATATATCAAATTTTTTAATTTCTTTTTTTTGTTTTTTTAAATAATTTTCATACTTTATTAAAATTTCTACTTCTTTTAAATATGGATTACTTTCTATTTTTTTGTTTAATTTAAAATAAAATTTTATTTTTTCTATTTCTATAAAATAATCAGATATTAATTTTTTTATACTTATTTCTTTATTCCGTATATTTTTTAAAAAAAAAATTTTTTTTTTAGAAATTTTTTTATTCTTAAAATAATTATAAGCACATTTAATATAATCCATTTTTTTGTTAAAAAAAATCCACTTTTTTTCACTTATAAGACCTAATTTATAACCTAAAGGGGTTAACCTATAATCAGCATTATCTTCTCTTAAAAACAATCTATATTCAGCGCGAGAAGTAAATATTCTATAAGGTTCTTCAATACTCTTGTGACATAGATCATCAATTAAAACACCTATATAAGAATTATTCCTTTTAAATTTTAAATGATTAAAAATTTTACCTTTAAAATTAAATTTTAAACTAGCATTTATTCCAGCAACTAATCCTTGTGCTGCTGCTTCTTCATAACCAGTAGTACCATTTATTTGACCAGCAAAAAATAAGTTATTGATTTTTTTACTTTCTAAAGTCCTATATAAATTATTAGGATTAAAAAAAAGATATTTTATAGCATAACCTGGACAAATTATTTTTGCTTTTTCCATACCACAAATTGAATGTATTACATTTTTTTGTATTTCAATAGGTAAACTCATAGACAGTCCATTAGGATAAATTACTGTGTTAGACAAACTTTCTAATTCTAAAAATATTTGATGTTCTAATTTACTAGAAAATTTTAATATTTTATCTTCTAATGATAAACAATATCTAGGACCTACGCTTTTTAATAAATCATTAAATAAAGCACTTTTATGTATATTGTCTAAAATAATTTTATGAGTAACGCTGTTTGTGTTAGTTAAGTAACATTTAACCTGAGGAAGAAAGTTATAATTATATAAATCTCTAAAAACAGAAAAAAACCCTGACTTTAAAAAAGCACTTTCTTGAGTAAATAATTTTTTGGTATTTACTGTCGTAGAATCTATCCTAGGAGGAGTACCAGTTTTTAAATAACCATAATCAGGACATAAATGTTTTAAAAAACAAGCTAAATTTCTAGAACAAAAATCATTAATTCTACCACCGTAACTGTAAAATTTACTTATGTATATCTTGGCATCTAAAAATGTTCCGGTAGCTAAAATAGTTATAGAAGAAAAAATTTTATCATTATTATTTACAATAACACCTAATACTGTATTATTTTTTATAATTAATTCAGTTACTTCACATGAATACACACAAATATTTTTTATATTTAGTAATATTGATAAAGTTTTTTGTTTATATATTTTTCTATCTATTTGTATTCTGGTAGCTCTTACAGCATAACCTCTACTAGAGTTTAACACTCTATATTGAATACCTGATAAATCAGACAATCTTCCCATTAGACCGCCTAAAGCATCTATCTCCTTAACTAAATTACTTTTACCTATACCTCCTATAGCAGGATTACAAGAAGTCTCTCCTAAATTGCCAACGTCATAAGTTAAAAGCAAAACATTTCTACCCATTTTAGCAGATGCATAAGCAGCTTCAACACCTGCATGTCCACCACCAACAACTATAATATCAAAACTATTCTTACCATAAAACATAACTATTAGTTTAAATAAATTTAATAAAATTATTCTATTATTTTTACAAAACAAAGTCAACTATTTTTTTAAAATAAAATTTTTATTTATTCTATTGCAAAAGCAAAAATAATGATATACAATACAGACAATAATAACTGAAAAGTTATAAACAACATAAGTGTGCGAAACAATATTATAAAAATAATAATTATATAGAACATTGAACTTATAAAGTTTAATAAATTTAAGAATAGAAAAGATATTCAAACAGTAATAGAAAAAGAAATAGTTGTTAAAGCATAAAAAAATAGTTAAGAAATAAAATATTTATTTAATACACTATATTGATAATAGATGTAAATAAAATAACAAAAAACTTTCCATTAATATAAAATCAATGACATCTAAAATAAATATTTATATTTAATATAAAAATATTTTATATAAAAAAACTGAAAACA
>CP144794.1:0-5283 GCA_036689325.1 Candidatus Stammera capleta
CTTTAACGATTAACAACAGGAGAAACATGTGGACGACTACGTTTTAATTTCAAGTAATCTTTAAAAATTTGTATACGTAGCTTTGAATAAAAAGAATAAACATTTTTTAACCTTTTTATAAAACCTATTTTAAAATTAGATAAACCTTTCGGAGAATCGCAATAACTTGAACCAAATTGTAACCTTAATTTGTTCCATGTAATTTTAGTGTTTCTCTTCTTTATAATTTTATTTCTCCAAGTTAACCATATATATATATCAATAGCTAAAGGAGAACGTATAGATTTTATAACTTTTAAATCTATAGGTAAAGAAGAACTATTAACTATATTAAAAAATTTTTTAGAAAGTAAAATTTTTCTCTTCCAAACATATTTTTTATTATTAATCTTTTTTTTAAGAAAAACACTATTATCAATTATACTTAAATTGTTATATTTATAACTATTCTTTCTATTATAAATTAAAGATATATTAGAATGGAAAAGTCTGTTAATTTGATCTTTTATTCTAGTAACAGTACCATTAACTCCTCCCGTAGAATTCATACCTAATTTTTTGATAAACTCATTTTGAGTTTTACCTAAATAAATTAATGGAGAATGTTTTAATTTTACTTCTGTACATAACCAAATAATGATAATCCTAGGTAGTAAACCATAAGGTAAACCATATTCAGGATCAGATATAATTTTCAAAGTACAATAACCATTATTTCTTTTAAAAAAATTCTCTTTAGGTTTAGAATAAGGAATAGAAGCACATGCTAACATACTTGTTATAAAACCTAATGAATGTTTTTTTATATAATTTTTATCTTTCAAATTTAATTTATTTTCTATACTCCTTTTGATAGTACTTAATTTTAAATTTATAAACATTTTATTTAAACTTTGTTTTTAAATGAAACATATTAGTATATTAATTATGATTAAATTATCTTTAAAAAAAATAAAATCAATAAAGTAACATAATTAATGTATATTTAGTTAAAATAATTTAAAAATATAAAAACACTCTTATTAAATGTTATTAATTAACTAACTACTTACAGCTAATTAATTAATTTTATAATTTAATAATTTAAATGATTAAAATATTAATTTTATTATTTATTATATATATATTATAATAATAAATTAATTACATATGAAAAATAAATAAAAAAAAATAACAAGAATTGAAAAAATTTAAATAAAAATTTTTAAAAAAAAGATTAGTTAACAAAAAAAAAATTACTTAATATATTTCTTTTATAAAAGAAAAAGAAACTTACATAAAAAACATCTAAAAAAAAATAAAACAACCTTATACACAATGCATTAAAAAAATTATAAAAAAATTAAATTTTACATAATTTTGTTTAAATTTAAATTAAAAATTAAATTTAAAATTTAAGTACAATTATCTTATAATAAAAATATAAAACAAATCCTTTCAAGGTATATAACTACTTCATCAACAAAATAATTATCCTAAAATTACATAAGATTAAAAATATTAAATATTTTTAATAAATAAGAAATAATTTCTTTAAAAATATGCACAACAAAAGCATTATACACATATTAAATACATATATGTAAAAATAAATTACATAAATCTTTATATTATAAAATTAAAATATAAATAATACACATTACTAACTTGCTAATAATAAATTTATAATGGTTAATCAAATCAAATAATATAATATTTATTAAATTATTAAAAATAAAAATAAAAATATAATAATAAAATAACTATAAATAAGAAATAATTAATTTTAACATTATCTAAATATTTACAAAAAATTAATAAACTATAATGCATAGCTAAAGTTTATAGTATCATACATAATTGCACCACCAATTAAATTTAAGGAAATAAAATTTAATCCAGTAATTATATTTTTAGAAGGAATTAAAATACTTTCACTACTAAAATTACCGCTTTGTAAAGCTCCTCTATAAATAGATTTATCATTTTCATAAGAAAAATGTTTTAACAATATATTATTCAAAAATACTTTTAAAGAAGGTTGCGTTTTATTTAAAATATTATTACTTGTTGCGGCAATTCCAATATTTAATATTCTGTTTCTATTATTTGAAGTATCAAAAAAATATATTTTCCAAACACCTTTTTTAGTCTGTGCATAAAACCAATCTTTTTTATAATTACTTCTACCAATATAAAAATTTATATTTTTAGGAACTAAAGTATGCCAGATAAAATTTCTATTCTTATTACTAAATTTATAATTATCAGATTTACGATTAGTTTCACCAATAGACCAAATAATATTATCTTTAAAATTAGAAGGAACTTTTATATCTTTCATTATTAAATTATCATTAACATTTACTAAACTTATCCATTTAAAATTACAATCATATCCAGAAATAGGATATATATACATATTATATTCACCTGACAAAATATTAGTAATTTTAAAATTACCACTTAAATCAGTATCTGATGAATAAAGATATCCTAAAGTTTGAACATCAAAATATTCCTTCAAAGAAGAACACAACACAACTTTATATCTAATATTATTATTAATAATATTACCTTTAACTTGTTGTCGCCTCATTATGTTTAAATTATTATCTTTAATCCATTTATAAGGCCAATTCAATTTTTCTTTCTTAGCAAAATCTTTAACATCTAAAATTAAATCAGAATAAGATTTTTTCTTATTAAAATAAATTAACCAAGGACCATAAATCTTTTGCCAATGTTTTGGTATTAACATATTAGAAGTACCAAAATGAGTACTAGTTAAATAATTTAACATTAAAGAATCTTGATGAACTAGTAAATCTTGTTTTAGAGGACCACCAGAATAATATTCTCTACTAGGATTAACTAGCCAAGCACCATAATTATTACCATAAACACCATAAAATTCTACTTCCCTTACATAACCAGCTAAATCATATTTAGAATAATATAATCCATTTTCTAATTGCCAAGTTTCATCTTGAATAAAGGTTTTCTTTTGTAAATCACTATACAAATAAGATTTCATATCTATAATACTATTATTTAATCTATCTAAAACAGCATTATCAAATCTATAAACAGTTCTTAATTCACTAAAACTTATATTTGTATTTTCTTCGTTTCTTAAAAAGACATAACTATATATTCCTGAAACATTTTTTGTAACTATATAATGATACTCTATATTTAAACTATCATAATACTTTTTACTAAAAGATATATGCGCTATCTCATTAGAATATTCAATTATATGAACATTGTTAGGTACAAAAAATTCTTTTCCTCCATTCCAATCTAAAACAAAAGTTTTTTTACCTAACAAATTATAAATAATATTTTTTCCATATATATACAAAGAAACAACAAGTGACTTATTAAATTTAACTGATAAAAAACTATTAGAAATTTCTACAACTAAATCTTTTTTATTAATTGTTAATTTTACATCTGAAAGAGAAATATTTTTATTAAACATACAAGTACTCAAATAATTAAAATTTAAATAAAAAATAAAAAAAAATAATTTAAAATATATAATAAAACCATTCTAAGTATTATCGAGATACTTAGAATGGTTTTAATAATACTATTAAAATAGTAAGATTAATAACTTATCATAATAAACAATATTAAATAAAACTAAACAATTTGTGTAGTTAAACTTTAATTTTTAATATTTAAAAGCTTATTATAATTAGGACAAGAATTTCCTGTAACATCATTTGTTACTTTACCAGATAAAGTAGCATGATCAGTTATCCAAGTTGATCCTTTTTTAACTTTAACATTGTTAAAGGAAACTTGTAATTTACTATTACTTAAACCATTAAAAACAAATTTACCAAGAGTTAAAACTCTTACATTATTAAAGTATATTTCTGTGAATTTAGGAACCTTATTTCCTACAGCATTTTTATTATAATGCATATCTATATATATAGGATATTGAACATCTTTAATACAAACGTTATCGTAATGTACTTGGCTTACATTACCACCATTTGAAACATCGCTTTTTATTCTTAAACCATTAGTAGTTCCATTCATAGATAGGTTGTTTATTAAAATATCATTAACCCCAGAATAGGTTTCACTACCTATAGACATTCCATGACCTTTTCCAAAAACATTATTTATTATAGAAACATGTTGTGTTTTTCCACTACCACCTGCTTTAATAGCAACATTATCATCACCAGTACTTATATAAGATTCAGTAATAGTAACATTTTGAGAAGAACCAGGATCTATACCATCAGTATTACGAGCATCAGCAGGTGTATTTATTTTAACTCCCCAAGCTGTAAATCCATCAACATTATTAGTTACTACATGAAAATTAGGAGAATTCTTTAGGGAAATATTATATAAAGTAAAATTACGAGAATTTCTAATTTCCATTAATCTAGGTACATTCTGAGATTTATTTTTTTCTTTAGCTTCACTAGCTAAATCCCACCAAGTTTTATTACTTCCTTTCATAACAGAATTACCTTGACCATCTATAACACCATCACCATATATACCACTGTTATCTGCTGATTGAACAGAAATAAAAGGATTACAATTCTTACCAGAAGAATCTAATTTACCACACATATGTTTCCCTTTATCATATAAATTAGGATCAGCTATAGCAGATAAAACAGCTCCTTTTTTTATAAATAATCCACCATTACTAGGAATAGATAAAGGACCAGAATAAAAGTGAAAGTTATTAACTCCTGAAGCTTCTAAAGTTAAAACTTGTTTTTTTTTAGCACATTTATTAATTCCTTCCTGAATTTTAGAAGTCATATTACCATTGCTTGACTTTAGCACATCACAACTATTAGGAACAACTGGTTTATTTACTTTTCTAGTATCACCAGCACACATGACTAATTTTGTTCCTATTAAAAAACTAAACATAAAAAATAAAAAATTTTTTATATAACTACGAAACTTGTTCATAAAAATTTTCCTGTAATATAAATTTATATTTAACCAACTACTTAATTTTTTCAAAACAGCACAATTAAAACCAGGTCTACTTATATATATTGAGACTAAATAAAAAATTACAAGTGATAATAAAAAAATTTTTTAAAAATATTCATCCAATGATAAAAATTTTAAAATAAATTTTTATCAAAACACCTAATAAAAACATGCATAAACACAAGCAAAAATACGCATAAAAGCAAGCAAACTACAGGGTAGCATTAATATATATTATTTATTTATACCATATAAATTTGTTTTATACATGTATTTACATATAAAAAAAACAAAAAAAAAAAATTAAAAAGA
>CP144795.1:0-3494 GCA_036689325.1 Candidatus Stammera capleta
TGTGCAATAATTTCAAAAGGAGCTGATATTTCAAATAAATACTCACTATGTAAACTATAATTACAATAAATAATTAATACAGAAGATAAAATAGTTAATGTCTCACATAATTCAGACCTAGCATGTATTCTCATACCTAAACTGCGACGTAAATTTATAAGATCATTATTATAATGCCAATTATGGCTACTCACTCTAGCTACTAAATGAGAAGCTATTCCTTTAGGGATACGACAAGATATTTTTGGAATATACCTTCTATGTATTTTTTTTTTTAAAAATTTATGCTTAGTTTGACTTTGATTTGTTATGTTAATTCTTTTAAACTTTATTTTATTATATATTTTTTTTAAATTTTTCAATTTTTATTATTTTTTTGACAGAAAAGGGTTTCAATTTTTAATAACATTTTATATAATCTTATCTTGATATTATAAAATGTTTCTCCGCATATTATATTTTCCGTCAAAAATAAAATATAATATTGCGGATGAACTTAAAAATCATTAAATTTCAATAAAAGTTAAATTAATAAAAAACTCATATTTTGACTAATTTCATTTTTTTCTATAAACGCATAAAGTATAACAAAATACTCTTTTTTTAGCAATATCCTGAAAACACAAAATATATAAAAAACTGTCTTTATTTAAATTAATCAATAAATATTTAATAATGTCTAATATTTTAAAATATTTTACTATCCACTAACTTATAAATGAATTTAATATATATTAATAATATATGTATTGAGTAATTTATATATAATAAAATTTTTACTAAACAAGCAAAAGAAATTTATATTTTTATCCACAACTAATGTGTTTTTAATTATTTCACAAATAAAATTAATTATATCATTATTAATAAGTTTTATAGTTTATATTTTAGTGTTTTAATACAGTGCGTTGTACAAGATGTGTAGAGAGTAAAAATTTTTTAACTTTTAATACAAAATTAGTAATATTTTCTAGAAAAATTAGTAAATATATTACTAACAATGATCAATGCAAATTTAAAAGGAAATTTGAAGTTTATTATTATATAATAATAATAAAATTATGTAACACCAAAGAAGTAACATAGTATTTATAGAAACTAAAAAAATAATAACACAATCTGTGTAAGACTAATAACATAAATATTTAAATAAGAGGTAAAATTATACTTAAAATTTTTATTTATTAATCTAACATATTTATATACATTAAAAACATACAAAGTATTAATAAATTTATATTTAAAAAAACTCAAATTAGCTTATAAAAACACTTTTTATAAGAAAAAAGCTCATTTTAAAAATAACAATTTCACTTTAAATATTATGTTTTATAAAAATAGGACACAAATTTATTATCAAACAATTACATTGTTAATGTCTTTAGCGGAAAATATATTAAATACTATTTTAGTATGGTTAATATACAAAAATATACATAATTCACTAATTATGAGTTTAGTAACGTTTACCAGTTACTTTCCTATGTTTATATCTGTTTTGTTTATTTATTTAGCTGATAAAATTAACCCTATAAAACAAGCATACATAAATAATATAATATCATACCTAATATGTTTATTGTTATGTGTAACACTGTTATTTAATTTTAAAATAACCACTTATGTAACAATATTACTTATAATACAATTTATATTTTCTTACATCAAAACAATCAATAAAATTATTTACAACAAAATTATAAAAATTTTATTTAAGTTGCAGGAAAGAGAAAAAGTTATCCAATTTGGATGGTCAGTAAATCAAATATCTCAAATTATAAGTAATTTGATAAGTAACTTTTTAATTATTTATAATCTAGATAAAATAAGTTTTATACTTGTTGGTATAATATATTTTGTTAATTTAATTTGTTCTATTTTTTTATTTCAAAAAAATAAAAATCTTAAAGAAAACACACTCTTAACAACAACCCCTAACAAAGTTAAAGACAAAAATTTTTTTTTTGGTTAAAAAAGCTTTTAGCCAATAAAAATTTGTTAATCATTTTAATATTCCCAGTTTTTTCTAGTAGTATATCACAATATTTATTAACTATTTTACCATTTTTAACAAAGTTAAGTAGTTTAAAAACAAGTGTAAGTTTTGCTATACTTAATTTTTCATGTTCTATATCACCTTTTATTATAGGAATATTATTATATTATAATTTAATCTCCAACAAATTGTTTAAGTTAAAAAATATGTTTTATATTTGTATAATATTATTCTTATTAATGTTAAACAAGTTATTTTTTATTTCCATAATATTAAACTTTTTATATTTCGGAATACTTTCAGGATATATTGTTTGCATGCAGGTAAAAACTAACTCTTTAACTAATTATGCTGATTTAGGTAAATTTATAATACTACGTAACTCTTTAATTAGTTTTTTTAGAATAATTTTTTCTTTTATAGCATCTTATTTATATAAAAATGTTTCATTAAGTGTATTTTATTTTTTCGCTTTTTTATTATTTATGTTGTTTTACTTATTTTTTCTTTTAAATAAAAAATATTCTGATTAGTTTCTTTTACTTATTTTATTTATAAAATACTTTAGTTTAGAAATAAAATTCGAATTTAATTATATTTAAAAAGAAAATTAATAATATCTACTATATTAAATAGTTTTCTGCAAATAAAAAATTAAGAATTAAAAAAAAAAATAATACATTATGCAAAAAAACTTTTAAAACAACAAAAAAGACAAAAAGAGGGAAAGACCCCCCCTTTCCCTCTCTTTTTTGAAAAATTTAAAGAAAAATATACTGTTCTGCCTTATATTATCATTAATGATGTAAAAATTTAAATAATATTTTTACCTCTTTTAATTAATGTTTTATAATATTTTTCTGAATTAGTATTCATAAGATTTGGTTTTTCAGCTCTTAAATTTTTTTCTAATAAAATAATTTGGTAAGGCATTTTAGTGAGACTCCAATTAACAAATTTACAATACCAAAAATTAGATGGTCTCAACTTATTAATCAAAATATGATTAATAGTGTTTTCAAAATGTATTTTTTGATGTTTATCTAAAGGTGTATCATTTAAAAAACTTAAATTTTTATTTATATATTGATGATTAAAGTTATCTGAAATTTTATTATATAGTGAATAACCTAAAATATTTTTTTTTATTTTAGTTAATAAATTTCTTAACGAAGGAAATTTTAGTAAATCTATCCCAATAACTCTCATTTTTAATAAATGTTTTTCTTTATTAGAAATTAAAGTATGAACTAAATTTTTACGAATAGCCCAATTTTCAAACCTTATTAAATTTAATCTTAATTGTTGAATAGTTATACCTCTAGAAGTAAAAAATTTACTTGTTAACCAAATACGTAATGGTTTACAATATCCTGTATCTGGATTTCTATCTCGAAATATAATTAAATACTTTAGTTTTTCTAGAATACGTAATGCATTGAGAGGAGGATCATAAGATTTTCTGCCATCTTTATACACATGCAACATATTCATAGAA